>JAIBBY010000007.1 GCA_019694455.1 Pirellulales bacterium | reverse complement strand
TCGGGGCGACAGGATTTGAACCTGCGACCTCTTGACCCCCAGTCAAGCGCGCTAGCCAAACTGCGCCACGCCCCGAACCTGTGGCGACTACCATTGGTCGTCGCCAACCGGCGTGAGCCCAATAGTTTACGGCCAGCGGAATCGAACGTAAAGACCGCCAGCGGGCGTTACGCCTCTTGATCGATCTCTAATTTGAGGTGCGAGAGCAGTTCGTAGCCTGTGTCGGTGATCAGGTAATTGCGTTCGTAGCGCATGCCGGCCACTCCGGGATGGTATTGTCCCGGTTCCAGCGTGATGACGTCGCCCGCCAGCAAAGTGTCGGAACTTTCGGGTACGATGTACGGCGGATCGGGGTGGCCTAGCCCAATGCCGTGACCGGCGTGCGTGTGAAACGTGTCGGCGAGATGCCGCGAGGCGAACGAATCGCGCACCGCGTCGTAAAGCTCGCGGCACGATTGACCCGCTTTGAGCAGCGACTCGCCGGTGGCCATGGCGGCCAGGCACGCCTGGTACAGCCGCCGTTCCTCGTCGGACGGCCTGCCGCCGCAAACAAAGGTGTTGGCGCAGTCGCCACGATAGCCCCGCACCACCACCGAGAAATCGAGCAGCACCAGATCGCGCGGTTCGATCTCGCGGTCTGAAGGAGGACCGCCCACCTTCTGGCAGCGCGGTCCCGACACAAAATCGCCGTAGACGATCACCGCCTCGCCAATCGCCTGCTGGGCGGTGTCTTGCACCAGTTGAAAGACTTCGAGTTCTTTCATGCCCGGGCGAACCTTGGCCAGGGCAGTGTTAAAGGCCAGATCGCTGGCCATGAGAGAGCGGCGGATAAGCGAGACCTCGTCGGGATCCTTGGCGCGTTTGAGCTGATGAATGACGGCGTCGACGGGCACAAGTTCCACGCCCGATCGTAGTTGGCGCAGCCCGTCGATGATTCCGACCGGTGTGACGGCGGCCTCGTAGCCGTAGCGGCCGGCCTTGAACTTGTCGAGTTGATCGAGCGTGGATCGCACCAGGGCGGCCTCGCGATGGGGCGCGCTCTCGCGGCCGCGATACCAGACGGGGGCGACGATTTCATCGACAAACGCCTGCTCGGCGAAGGCGTGTAATTGATTGTCGCAAACGAGCGTGGCGCGGCCGTCGGCGGCCAAGATCAATACCGCCGCCGCGTTGGTAGTGCGAAAGACGAACGGCGTTTGATAGTAGTTGGCAAAATACATCTGGTGCTGCGGATCGAACACCAAGGCGTAGTCAACCGGTCGATCCAGACTGGCGAAAAGTCGCGCGCGGCGAGCCTGGCATCCTTCGAGAGTCAGCATGACAACAGTCCCCTTTTTGGGCACGGAGATGAGTGCGGCGTTCATTCTGAGCGATTTTGACCGGCGATGCGAGCGCTGGGGCCGGCGCGAAGTTGCCGCCGTTATGGCGGGCTGCTACTATCGACGCAGCTTACCGTACTGCGTTTGCTGTTGGAGCGCATCATGCTCAATCTGGTTGGCGACGGCACGTTTCGCACCTGCGACGGAATCACACGGCGCGACTTTTTACAAGCGGGCACGCTCGGCGCGCTCGGCTTGTCGCTGCCGCAGTTGTTGGCTGCCGAAGCGCGCGCCGCCAGCCGGCCGCACGACAAGCGCAGCGTGATCATGATCTTCAATCTCGGCGCGCCTAGCCAACTCGACACCTGGGACATGAAGCCCGAGGCGCCGGCGGAGATTCGCGGCCCGTTCAAACCGATCTCCACGACCGCCAGCGCGATACAGATCTCCGAGATTTTTCCGCAAATGGCGCGGCACGCGGACAAGTTCTCGCTGGTGCGCAGTTGCTACCACACGGCCGCCGCCGTACACGACACCGGGCATCAGATGATGCAGACGGGGCGATTGTTCTCCGGCGGCGTCAACACGCCGCATGCGGGTTGCGTGACCAGCTACCTGCTTGGGCGCCGCACTGATCTGCCGGCGCATGTGGTGCTGCCGGAGCCAATGGGGCGCACCGGCGGCAATTTGCCGCATGGACAAGACGCGGGCTTTTTGGGCAAGTCGCACGATCCGTTCGTGCTGATGGCCGACCCGGCGAAGCCCGACTTCAAGGCGCCCGATCTGCTGCCCCCCCCCGAGATTGGCACGGCGCGGTTGGATCGGCGGCGCAAGATGCGGGCGATTGTCGACGAGACCGTGAAGAGCTTTGAAGCGAGCGAGTCAGCACAATTGCTCGACAGCAACTTTGAAGCGGCGTTTCGGCTAATGACCAGCCCACAGGCGCGCGAGGCATTTGACCTAAGCAAGGAGCCGGTGGAGGTTCGCGAACGGTATGGGATGACGCGGTTTGGCCAGTGCTGCCTACTTTCGCGGCGGTTGATCGAAGCGGGGGTGCGGTTCGTCACGGTGAACACGTTTCTTACGGTGTTCGACGAGATCACCTGGGACATTCACGGTTCCAAGCCGTTCACATCGATCGAGGGCATGCGCGACATCGTGGCGCCGATGTACGATCAGGCGTATAGCGCGCTGTTGGAAGATCTGGATCAGCGTGGCCTGTTGGGGGACACCCTGGTTTGCAACTTGGCCGAGTTTGGTCGCACGCCGAAGGTGAATCCGGCCGGGGGACGCGACCATTGGCCACAATGTTGGACGATTCAATTCGCTGGCGGAGGAGTGCAGGGAGGGCGCGTTGTGGGGCGCAGCGATCCGATTGGCGGCGTGCCGGCCGAGCGGCCGGTCGATCCGGCGGAAGTGGTGGCGACCATCTATCGCAGTCTGGGTCTGGATCTTGAAACCAAGCTGCCGGGCCCACAGTCGCGCCCGTTCCCGCTGGTCGATTTTGGCAAGCGTGCGATTGAAGAGTTGTTCTGATCGCGAGAGGCGCATGGCCGGCAGGCAAGTAGACTCGCCTTTGCGCCGCACGGCGTGGCCGTATTGCGTTTGTTTTCTCGGCATCGCGCTATTATGCGGTTGTAGTGGATCAGCAGCCAGCGGTCGCGCTGACAATGACGCCGCGCGAGTCACGATCTTCGCGGCAGCCAGCACGACCGAGGCGCTGAGCGCCGCGATCGACGAGTATCGCGCCCGGCATCCAAACCAGAGGATCGTCGCGTCGTTCGGCGCGTCGTCGATACTCGCGCAGCAGATCGCCGCTGGCGCCGCGGCCGATCTATTCTTGTCGGCTGATGAAGACTGGGCGCGATATTTGGCGGAACGGAAGTTGGTCGCTCGCTCGCAGATACTGCTTTCCAACTCGCTGGTCGTGGTGGTCCCCCAAGACAGCAAGGTTGAACTATCGTCGCTCGGCGTTCTGGCGAAGCCGCAGGTGGGGCGCGTGGCGGTGGCCGACCCAGAGCATGTGCCCGCCGGTAAGTACGCTCGCCAGGCATTGGAAACGTTGAAGATCTGGGAGGCGGTTCGCGGCAAGATGGTGAGCGGCAACGATGTGCGTTTCGCGCTGGCCTATGTGGAAGAGGGCGCGGCCGACGCCGGCATTGTGTACGCGACCGACGCGCGGGCGTCGAAGAAGGTGCGCGTCGCACTGGCGATTGACCCGGCGCTGGCGGGCCAGGTGCGCTACCCGATCGCGCTGCTCAAAACACAGGGCGCAGCGAGCGACGAGGCGCGGGCGTTCTATGATTGGCTTTGTACTGCCGAGGCCGCGTCGATCTTCCGCGGCTATGGATTTGCGGCTGGAGAAGTCTTGAATGTCGCCAAGGCGGAATTGTCTCCATGAACGCGGCGGACTGGATGGCCGTGTGGTTAAGCCTGCAAGTGGCCACCTGCGCGGTATTGGGTATGCTGCCGCTCGCCGTTGGACTCGGCTACGTGCTTGCCCGCTGGCCCTATCGGGGGCGTTGGATTTTGGAGACAGTGGTCAACCTGCCGCTGGTGCTGCCGCCAGTGGTAACCGGTTGGCTCTTGCTGGTATTGCTTTCGCCGCGCGGCGGCGTTGGCGAGTGGCTCGACGCGATCGGGGTGCGCGTGGTGTTCACTTGGCAAGCCGCGGCGCTGGCTGCCGGCGTGGTGAGCCTGCCGCTTATGACCCGCGCGGCCCGCTTGGGATTTGAATCTATCGATCCGCGATTGGAACAGGCTGCCCGCGGACTGGGCGCCGGCCGCTGGCGAACATTTTTCGCGATCTCGCTGCCGCTGGCGCGGGGGGGAGTGGTGGCGGGCGCGGCGCTAGGGTTTGCTCGCGCGCTGGGCGAGTTTGGCGCCACGATCATGCTGGCGGGCGACATACCGGGCGAGACGCGCACGTTGCCGCTGGCGATCTTTAGCCGCGCCAACCAGCCTGGAGGATTAGAGACAAGTTGGCCCTTGGTGCTGGTCTCGATCGCGCTGGCGTTTGGGGCGTTGGCGACGAGCGAATGGCTACAGCGGCGAGGGGGCATCTCATGAGCGCCGTGCGGTTCGCTTGCCAGCACCGTTATCGTTCGGGCTTTGAGTTGGACCTGGCATTTGAGACCGGCGAAGGGATCACCGCGCTGTTTGGCCCGTCGGGGAGCGGCAAGACGACGGTCTTGGAGATGATCGCCGGATTTCGCGCGGCCGATCGGGCAACGATCCATGTGGCGGGCGACGTATTGGTCGACACGGCGCGGGGAGTGAATCTGCGTCCTGAGCAGCGACAAGTAGCGATTGTGGCGCAGGATCAATTGCTGTTCCCGCATTTGAGCGTGAAAGACAACTTGCGCTTTGGAACGCGGCGGCGCGGCGCTGTTGGTAATGGAGATAGTAATGGCGTCGACGCGGAGCGCGTGATTAGCGTGCTGGAACTCGCAGATCTGCTGGAGCGCAAACCGGCGCAGCTATCTGGCGGACAGCGACAGCGGGTGGCGCTGGGTCGGGCCGTGCTGTCGTCGCCGCGTTTGCTGTTGCTTGACGAAGCATTGGCCGCGCTCGACGTGTCGCTGAAGGATCGCATCTTGCGTTACTTGGAACGCGTGCTCTGCGAATGGAAGTTGTCGACGCTGTTTGTCACGCATTCTCAAGAGGATGTGCGGCGATTGGCCAGCGAGGTGGTGGTGATCGATGCCGGGAGAGTGGTGGCTCAAGGCAGCGTGGAAACCGCGCTTGCGCAGCCGACGCCGCTCTCGTGGAGCGACGCGACGGGGCCGATGAACTTGCTGCGCGTGGACGATTGGCGGCAAGTCGACGGCCGGCCCATGGCCAGCATTGGCGAGCAGCAATTGCAGTTGCCAGCGGCGCCGGAACAGGCGGGTGAGACGCTGGTCGCGTTCTCTCCCCGGGACGTGATTTTGGCGCGCAGCGACCTGGCGGGCATGAGCGTACGCAATCATCTGCGCGGGCGCGTGACGCAGTTGATCGAACTAGCGCAAGGGGTGTTTGTCGAGGTCGATGTGGGACAGCGCGTGTGGGCGGAAATCACCCTCGACGCGATGCGCGAGCTGGGGCTGGAGCGTGGCGCCAGCGTGGTTTGTCTGGTGAAGACCCACAGCCTGCGGATTGTCCGCTAGCAGCGGCCCTTCGCCCTGGCTGGCGTCAGGCGCCAACCTAGTCCCAGTCGATAAAGTTCTTCTTGGAGATGTTGCCGATGCCAAAACCCTTCTCGCCGAAGTTGTAATTCTGCAGCACTTCTCCCAGCGCGATTCGCACGTGGAACAGATCATTCGGGGAACCGAGGACAGTCCCTCCCTGCCCGATGGAATCGCGACCATCGGTGAAGCCTTCGGGCTGCGCTTCTTCGATGGAGTAGATGCCGTCGACCAGATCGGCGAAGGTGTACTTGCCGTCGCCATCGGTGTACGTCACTTCGGTGTCGAGGATGGCGGCGGTGACGGAATCGCGAATGAACAGGGTGATCTTCACCCCTTCCAGACCGCGCTCGCCAGTTTCGCGCAAGCCGTTCTCGTTGGGGTCGTGATACACGTAGCCGCTGATGCTGCCCAGGCGATCCTGCTCGGTGATGGTGGTCACCACGGAGTCTCCGCTAGCAGCGAGGTCGGCATTGGTGATTTCCGAGATTCGCGCGCGGAAGGTTTCGGCGCCTTCGGCCAGCAGGTCGCCAACCACGTTCACCGTGACGGTGGCGGTGGTTTGACCAGCGAGAATTGTGATCGGCTGGGTGATGGGCGGCAGTTGCACGTCCTGGCCGACTGTGGCGGTGATGCCCTCCAGCGCGAAGCGGAAGGTGACGTCGCGGCCACTGACTGTATTGAGGCTGATGGTGTATTGAATTGGCGTGAGGCCGCTGTCTCCCTCTTCCACGGTCGTCGGCCCAGTGATGGAAATTGTGGGGGACGCGTCATCATCGGTGATAGTGGCTTCGGCAGTGGCGTCGGCCAACTTGGCAAGATTGGTGGGATTGCTCAGCACCACGCGGAAGCCTTCGTCGTTCTCGTCGAGCGTGTCGCCGACCACGTTGATGGTGATTGTCTTCGAGGTTTCACCGGCCGCGAAGGTTAATACGCCGTTGGTCACTGCTTCAAAATCAGCGCCGGCGGTCGCGCCATTGGGCGTGGTGTTGTAATTGACAGAAATTGGCGTGTCTGACTCTTTGGAGAGGGTGACGTTAAAGACGAATTGGGTGAACGGACTGTTGCCAGTATTGCCCTCGACCTTGACGACATCGGAGATAGAGATAGAAGGAGCGTCGTCGTCGAGAATGGTGCCGATCGCCTCCTGACGGTCGATAGTCGCGCCTTCGGCGTTGGCCAGACGGACCTTGAAGATTTCATCGGCCTCGATGGTGGTGTCGCCAAACACCTGGTAGGTCACCGTTTTGGAGGTTTCTCCCGGCGCGAATTCCACGGTGAAGCCGGCGCCCAGGTAATCGGCGTCGGGATCTCCAATCGAGCCGCCGCTCTTGGCCGCGTTGGGAATGCCGTCGATCGGCGTAGTGAGGGCATCCACCACGACTGGTAGCGGCTGTCCGCTCGGCGACGAGAGAGTAATGGTGAAGGTGATGTTGGTTGTGCCCGAGTCGCCTTCCACCACCTGGCTATCGGCAATCGAAATCTTCGGCGCTGTGTCGTCGTTGGTGATTGTGCCGACGCCATCGGCGGTAGTGATGGTGGCGCCAGTGGCTTCCGTCAGTCGAACAATCAGCGTTTCGTCCGCTTCGTAGATCGCATCGCCGAGCACCGTCACGGTGAACTCTTTGGAAGTCTCGTTGGCGGCGAAATTGATGACTTCGGACTTGGCGGTGAAGTCAGCCAGTAGCGGCGCCACGGCGGTCGATTTGGCCGTGCCATCCTCGGTGGTGGAGACCGTGACGCTCGTGGGGAGCGCGGTGGCGCCGGTTCGAGTGATGGTGTAGGTGAGGAGCGTGGTTCCGCTATTCCCCTCGGCGATGGTTGGCGAGCTGATCGCGAGCGTGGGAGCGGCGTCATCGTTCAGGATGGTTCCCTCGGCCACGTCATCGGCGATGGTGGCGTTGATCGAATTGGTGAGCTTTACCAAGAACTTTTCATCGGCCTCATGGACGAGATCGCCATTGATGGTGACGGTGAACGACTTTTCGGTTTCGCCAGGAGCGAACGTCAAGAGACCGTTATTGGTGACATAGTCGCCGCCTGCGCCCGACGAGGCCGTGCCGTTCTGCGTGCCAAAGCTGACGCGCACCTGCTGAGCGCTGGATGCGCTGAGGGTGGCGACAAAGGTCATTGTCTTGGTCCCGGCGTCACCTTCGGTGATCGAGACGTCGGCAATGGACAGTGTGGGGGGGCCATCATCGTCGGTAATGGTCCCGGCACCGACGCCCTTGGCAATTGTTGCGCCCACCGCATCCGAAAGGTTGGCGGTGAACGTCTCGTTGCCTTCGTCAAGCAGATCGCCATTGATCTTCACCTCGACGTCCTTCGAGGTTTCGCCCGGCAGGAAGTTCACGGCGAAATTCGTTAGCGCTTCGTAATCGGCGCCCGGCGGCGTGGAAACGGCGGTGCCGTCTTGCGTCGACACATTCACCGACACAGGGCTGGCCGATGGGTTGCTGAGCGATATCGTGAACTTGAGAATTGACTGCCCGGCGTTCCCTTCGACGATCGACACGTCGTTGATCGACAACGCGGGTTGCGCATCGTCGTTGTTGATCGTGCCAATGGCCTCGGCCTGCGTTGGGCTGAGCACCGCGTTGCCGCCAGTGATGCCGGTGAGCTTCACGAGGAACCGCTCATTTGGCTCGAAGGTGGTGTCGCCATTGATGGTGACGCTGATCGTGCCGGTGGTCTGGCCGACCGCGATCTGCAACGAGCCGGTTACCGCGACGAAATCGTCGGTGGCGCTGGCCAGATCGGTGGCGCCGGCTTCGGTGAGCGCCAACGCCTCCCAGTCGATGGAGACCGCCTCGGTGGCGGCCTGCGAAAGAGTGACGGTGAAATTGAGCGTCTTCGTGCCGGCGTCCCCTTCTGCCACGGAGTTGTTGGCGATCGATGCGGTGGGGGCGACGACGTCGATGCTCTTGGCGCCAAACAGCACCTGAGTCTCAGGATCGAGGGCGCTCTCGTCGCCGTGGATGCCATACTCGTGGTCGTCATCGTCGGCCGCATTCGAGGCGAAGTTTAATGTTCCCACCGCCGTTGCCTGCATGGGAACCTTCCATAGCAGCCGCTCGGTATTGTCGGTCGTGGCGAAGCCAAACCCGCCCGCCTCGTCGATCAGGCCGTCGACACTGGCATCGCCGTCTTGTTGATTGGGGAAATCGGCGCCGTAGGCCAAGCTGCCAGTCACATCGGCAAGACCTCCCTGGTAGGTCACATCGACCCAAGCGCTAAAGACGCCGTCGCCATCGGCGCGCAGATCCTGCACATAAGCTCGCAACTCAAAGGACTGACCGACGTTCAATGTGGTCAACTCGACGCCGTTGCTGTCGGTGACTTTGAGGATGACCTGCATGAGATGCGTGTCGGCCTCGGCGTTCAACTGATTGACCACGCGCAGCGCGTCGATGGCGCTCACGGCGCCATCGTTGTTGACGTCGTACAGCATGCTCGGCGTGGCGGCCGCTTGCGGCGCGGCGGGGAGGTTGGCGGCCATTAGATTGGCGGCCATGCCCAACCGGCGCGAGCCACCGCGATTGAGTTCGTTGATGATCGCCAACGCGTCCATGGCGGAGGTGCGCCCGTCGTTGTTCACATCCGTGGCATTGGCCGTGTTGTGCCAGGCGTTGTAGCCGTCGATGGCGAGCAGCGCGCGGCGCTCAAGGGTTTCGAGCTGCAGCGAGCGCTTTTGAAGCTGCTTCTTGGTCCCGATTGGGGCAGAGGCGAACCGGCGAGTAATCAAGTGCAGCGGATTCAGATTCATGGATCTCTCTGCTCTAGGTTTCCTGGCAAATTGGGCCAGCGCGCAACGAAATGGCCTGTCCCAGCGCGTAGGGTTGCGTTGGTTGGCTCCTGCCACCCGGTTCATCCGGTGAAGACCGCGAGGGGGTTACCCACGCGGATCAGGAGAGTTCCTGCCGATGACCGGCCCCAGCCCGGAAACAAGTCAAGAGATTCCGGTAGGGAAAGGTCGACGCGTTCCGTCGAGATTTCCGGCAATGCTTCCAAGGTAATTAAGGACAAACGGTCCGGCAACGACCAAAAAGCCAATTGCGACGGCTTTTCTTAGGTCTGTCTGGCGCCATCGGCCGGCGTAATGCCAGTGAATCCTCGGCGGCGCGAATGGGGACCGCTGGCGAGCGCAACCTGTCGGCTGATCCGCCGGTTTTCACCCAGGAAATGCCGCATTAGTCTTGCGCGGGAATTGCGCTGCGATCGAAGCGCAAGCGGGGGTGTCCCCAAGACGCAGCCCCTACTTTAGGAGGGGCGATTGCTGTTGCTGACGCGTCTGACAAGCGCCGCGGCAGTTGCGCGGCCTGTTAAGGAGCGGCAGGCGCCCGTGCGATGCGGCGCGACACCGGAACGGCCTCGACCAGATCGGTGGGCACCAGCTTGGGGGGCGCGGAGTCGTCGACAATTGGCTCCAGTTCCTGGTCTTCCGCAAGGACTGGCGCTTCGGCCTCGTGCGAATCTAATGAGTCGATAGACGGCCGCGGCGCCGCAGTATGCGTTCGCCTGGCCAGCGGCACGCCAAAACCGCTGTAATACATCGGCTGCTCCTGGGTCGGTTGGCGCATCCGCGCGACAAGGGATTGGCCGGCGACAACGAGAGGATTCTTCGCGGGCGGCGTGTTCGTCGCGCCATAGCCAATTGAGTAACCGGCGTAGGTGCGTGGCGCCGGAGTGGCTACGTTCGGACTACGACGCTTGGCGACTGGTTGCCTGGGGGGCTGGACCAGCGCCAGCGCTGGCTGCTCGATTCGTAGCAGCACTTCCCCCTCTTTGAGTTCTTCAGGCGTCACTTCTTCCGGCGCGCTGCCAGGGGGAGGCTCAGCGGGAGTTGGCTGCTGAATGGCTGGAGTCAGGGGAATCATCGGCACGACTTGCGGCGCCACCATGTAGGGCGCGGCGACGGGGACAAACGTTCCCGGATACCCCGATGCCACACCATACGACATGTTGGCGCTTGTGCCGCATTGGCCACACTGGCCGCATTGCGGACCGCAACCATAAGCGCCGGGATAGCGGGGCCGCGCACAAGGGTCGCCGTATACTGGGTGCGCCCATTTGCCATACCCGGGACAACATTCGTAGGCGTGATATCCGGGACCGTGGCCAATGCCGATCGAACGGCACCAGGGGGAATTGTCGAGCGCCTGCGCCGCGCCGCCCTGATATGCCCATGCGGCCGCGAGCAACACGCCTCGACCAAGGTTCGCGATCCATCCACGGGCCGGCATGGCTTCTCCAATCGAACGAGTCGGACGCCGCATACGGAACTGCCTGCCGCGCGCGGCGCGGATTAATGCTTTCATCGAAACAGCAGCATGCTGAAGTCGAGTGGCGAATCGCCAATTCAGCTCGCAGCAACTGGATGCCGCGCTAGTTGTGCCGACCCGGCAAACTGCTCCAAGGAGCAGCACGTTTATGTGTCGTGCGGCGGCCACGAACTAGCTACGCCCGACAGCCGCCGCCTTTGCTCCACTGGACGGTATCGGCCTCTTTGCTGAGGCGGGTGGCGCCGATTGTACCGAGTGCGCCGGACGCCTGGAGCCTGGTTTGGCGACTTGTCGCGCCGCCGCGTGGAATGGCTGAACGCGGCTGTCTATTGTGGAACCGTATGTGTTTGACTCGGGCATCTTCCCGTGAGCTACTCATGACATCGCGAATTGGATTCTTCTCGCTCTGCGCCACGCTTTGCCTAGCCAGCGCCGCCGCGCGCGGCGACTCCTTTGTTGTGCCGACCACGATGATGCAATACTCCAAGCTGGTCGGCGCGCCGATCGTCGCGAGCGATGGAGCGCCGTTGGCCAAGCTCGACGACGTGATGATCGATGCGCGGAGTGGCGAGATCTTGGTGGCTGTGGTCACACTGACTGGCGACGGCAAGCGCATGGCCCTGCCCGCCTGTCAATTCACGCCGCGCCTGCGCGACGAAAAGGTGGAGCTCGTTTCGATCCACGATCGCGCGCATCTGGAGAAAGGACCGGCATGGGATGGATCCATCGACAAGTTAGCGGATCGCGCTTGGCTGGAGACCTGCTACCAACACTACGGCCTCGGCCATTGCTGTCCGGTGAATGATCCCTATTGCGGCTGGGGGCCGCGCGGCGCGCTGGAATTGCTGTACGCCAACGCGACCGATATCGAACTTCAAGGCAAACTCATTCGCGCGGAGTTGATCGATCTGGTGGAAGGGCTCTGCCCGGCCGTGCAGCTCTTTGTCGACGTCGAAGGGGTCACACGGCGCGTTGTGCTGGGACCGAATTGGTGGGTGCTTGGCAGCCATCCCAAGTTGACCAATGGCGCCACCATCCAGGTGCGCGGGCGCGAGTTGCGCATTCCCGGGTATGATCTGTCGCCGGAGCCGGTCGTGATGGCGGCAACAGTGACCAACGAAGCCAGAGCTTGGACCATTCGCGACGAGCAGGGACACGCCGGCTGGTACGCAACGCTGGCGGGATTGCCATATCTGACGGGCGCCGAGATGCTCGCCGCGAACGTCTATTTGCCCAGCGACGCCCGACTGGGAAAGGTGGTCGACCTGGCCATCGATCTCTTGGCCGGCAAGGCGCGGTACCTGGCAGTGGAACCGGCCGATCACCCGGAAGAGGCGTTGTACGCGATTCCGTTTTGCGTGTTGACGCCGATTCGCATCGAGAACGAATTGCGGCTGCGGCTAGCAGTCGCGCCGCCGATCACCGCGCCGCGCTTCACGCGCGAGACCTGGAACATGGCGCTGGCGCCGGAATGGGGCGCTTACGTGCTGGACTATTACGGTTGCCATCACTGCTGGTACGAGCAGCCGCTGTTCACGGCGCTTTACGATCCACGCGGCGTGGCGCAAATGCGCGGGCGGATTCTTTCGATCGAACACGCCACGGGGATCGCCGCGGGGCTGAACGCGCGGTCGACGGGCGAAGTCATTCGCATACTCTCCGCCGATGGTCCTGTGACCGTGGAGCTTGCCCCGGCCGAATTCTTCTCGCGGCACGAGGCACTACTCACGCGCACGGGTCTGGTCACCGTTTGGGGATGGTGGTGCGACGAGTGCCACTTGATTGCGCGGCGGATTCAGATCGGCGAGGTCGTCCTGGACCTGCGCGACGCAAATGGTCGACCCTTGTGGCTCGAAGCCGCCAGTCCGGCGCCCGCGAGCGAGCAGCTTTGAGCGGCGCGCCGTAGCGACGTCATCGGAGCGCTCCAAAGCCTAGAGCAACTCCTCGGGCGTGGTGATCTTGGAACGCAGCACCGCCATCGAGCAGGGGGCGAGCGTCATTTGCCGTTCGAACACCGCGTGTTGGTCATCGCGACCATTCGTGAATTCGACCGCGGTGTTGATCAACAGCTCCCAAGGGGCGCCGTCGCCCGGCGGCGGCAGAGTGAAGGGAATCTGGTTGGCATGATCGGCGTTGAACAGCATGAGGATGGTGTCGCCAGAGATCGGCGCGCCGCGATCATCGACATCGATTTGTCCGCCAAAGAGTTGCACACCTAAACAGCGGACGAAGTCGCCTTTCCAGGCTTCGTCAGACATTTCGTTGCCGGAAGGCTCCAGCCATTTGATTTCTGGGGCGCCGTCGCCGCGCAGTTCCTTGCCGTGAAAGAAGCGGCGGCGATGAAACACCGAATGCTCGTGAAACACTTTGATTACCCAGCGGGTAAACCTGAGGAGCGATTCTTGACGTTCGTTCAACGACCAGTTGAGCCAGGTGAGCTCGTTATCCTGGCAATACGCGTTGTTATTGCCTTGCTGGGTGTGGCCGATTTCGTCGCCGGCGAGCAGCATGGGTACGCCTTGCGACAATAGCAGTGTGGCGAGAAAGCCGCGTTTCTTCTTATCGCGGAGCGCGATGATCGCGGGGTCGTCGGTGGGACCTTCCGCGCCGCAGTTCCAGCTAATGTTGTCGTCGGCGCCGTCGCGATTGTCCTCGCCGTTGGCCTCGTTATGCTTCTTGTCGTAAGAGACCAGATCGTTAAGCGTGAAACCGTCATGGCAGGTGACAAAATTGATGCTAGCGTGCGGCCGGCGACTGCTCCACTCATAGAGATCACTGGAGCCGCAGATGCGGGTGGCGAATTCGGAAGCGATGCCTCCGTCGCCTTTCCAAAAATGCCGGACGCAATCGCGATATTTGCCGTTCCACTCCGACCATAAGGCCGGGAAGTTGCCCACCTGATAGCCTCCGCTCCCCAGGTCCCACGGCTCGGCGATCAATTTGACCTGCGAGATGATCGGGTCTTGTTGAATGATGTCGAAGAACGCCGACAAGCGATCGACCTCGTGTAACTCGCGGGCGAGCGTGCTGGCCAGGTCGAAGCGAAACCCGTCGATCCGCATCTCCGTGATCCAATAGCGCAAGCTGTCCATAATGAGCTGCAACACCCGTGGATTGCGCATATTGAAGGTGTTGCCGCAACCAGTGTAGTCGACGTAGTAGCGCGGGTCGTCTGGCGAAAGTCGGTAGTACGCCGCATTGTCGATGCCACGAAACGAGAGTAGCGGCCCTAGCTGATTGCCCTCGGCTGTGTGGTTGTAGACCACGTCCAAAATAACTTCGATGTCGGCGGCATGCAGCGTGCGCACCATGGTCTTGAACTCGCGAACCGCGTCGGCAGGGTTGTTGTTCGACGCGTAACTCGGCTCCGGCGCGAAGAAGCCGATGGTGTTGTAGCCCCAGTAGTTGACCAGGCCCCGATCCACCAGATGGCGATCGTCGGCGTGCGCGTGCACAGGCAGCAGTTCCACAGCCGTGACGCCGAGGTTGGTGAGGTAGCGAATGGCCGCCTCGGAACTGAGGCCGGCATAGGCGCCGCGGAGATTCTCTGGAACTTCGGGATGGAGTTTGGTGAAACCTTTGACGTGCAGTTCGTAAATGAGCGTGCGGTTGACGGGCGTTTGCGGCCGTCGATCGTCGCCCCAAGTAAAGGCGTTGTCGATTACCGCCGCCAGTGGCGCCGCAGCGGCGTTGTCGCGTTCGTCGAACGAAAGATCGGCCGCGGGATCGCCAATTTTGTAGCCCCACATTTCGTCGCACCAGCGCGCCTCGCGGCCAATTGCCTTGGCGTAGGGATCGAGCAACACCTTATGGTGATTGAAGCGGTGGCCCGCCTTGGGGTCGTAGGGGCCATGCACGCGGATGCCATAGAGTTGGCCCGGCAGCACATCGGGAAAATAGCCGTGCCACACCTGGTCGGTGTTGTCGGGCAGCGAAACGCGATACGACTCGCGCTCTGCATCAGGAGAGTCGAAAAAACAGATCTCCACTTGGGTCGCGTTTTCCGAATAAATCGCGAAATTAGTGCCGCTGCCATCCCAAGTGGCGCCGAGCGGATAAGAACGTCCTGGCCAGAGCCGCAGCTTCGACATGGAGTTTTGATTTCTTTCCAAAGAGTCTCGTCGGATGGAAGCGCGAAGGTTTCGCGATGAGGTTAGCCTTCCAATAACGCGACGGGAAATTGAGCCAACACGTCGGCAACATCGATAGCGCGATCTTGCGACGCGCCTACCCAGCGCTCGGTGAGGCAATCGCGGCACTCGACGGCCATTTCGGCCGGCAACCGTAGGGTCGTGCCGCGCCACCAGGCCGCCGGTCGCCAGCCCGCGGCGCCAGTCGCGGGACTTGCGTTTGCCTCGCGCCAAGCAGCGAGTGTAAAGCGCGGAGTGACGCAAACCACGTGCCGCCCCTCGTGTTGCCGCGCGAAGGCGCACACATGCTCCGCGCGCGATCCTTCGACGTTCAGCGGGACGTAGCCGCCTCGCAAGAAGAGGTCGGCATGCGCGCGGCGATAACGCAGCGCGCGACTGACGACAAACATTTTCACTCGCGGGTCGGGCCAAGCCGCCAGCAGCCCGCGCACTGTTTCATTAAGATTTGATTCCGCCGCGGCGTCGAGTTCACTCAAAAGCGCCTGCCGCGCGCCAAAATCAACCGGTCGGCGGTTGTCGGGATCGACCAGACTGAAATCCCACAACTCCGTGCCTTGATAGAAATCTGGCACGCCAGGCGCGGCGATCTTGATCAGCGTTTGCGCCAGGGAATTGGTGAATCCCGCCGACGCGACATGGTCTACCAGGCGCGTCAGCTCGTGAAGAAATTCCGGGCTTTGCGCCGGATCGAGAATCGTCCGCGCGAAATCGGCCACCGCCGCGTCGTGTTCCTGATTGGGATTCAGCCAACTGGTGTGGACTTTGGCTTCTTTGAACGCCTTGTCGAGGTATTGAAGGATGCGCTCCACCAGTGCGGAGCGTTCCGCCTCGTTGGGCGCGGCCAGTGGCCAGACGCCCAGCAGGGTTTGGTAAAGCAAGTACTCTTCGTTTTTGTCCGGGGCCATGACGCCATCGACATCGATTTGCCGAGAGGCGTTCAACTCGCTCCAGTGGGCCACGATTTCGGCCCATTCATCGGGCATTTCGGCGAGCACGTTGAGCCGAGCCCGCGTGTCCTCGCCGCGCTTGGTGTCGTGCGTGGCGGTGGCCAACATGGAGAAGGGCCAAGCACTGTGCCGCTCGATATTGCGCCGATGAAACTGATCGAGGCTTACGCCGGGAATCGCCGGGTCGCCACCTACTTCGTTCAACGAGGCCAACGGATAGTCGCGGTAAAACGCCGTGTCTTCCACTCCTTTGGCCGTGACCGGCCCGGTGACCTGTTGGAACTTGAACACGAAATCGCGGCGCACCGCGATCTCTTCGTCCGAGAGGCCATCGGGATCCTCCAGCAAGAGCACCGAGGCGATGAAGTCAAAAAACGCCGAGCTCATTTCGGGGTTGCGCCGCTTGGCGAAGCGAATCGCGGTGGCAATGCGGCGACGGTCATCTTCGGTGGGTTGGCTTTCGCCCGGCCGGATGTAGGTGCGATACACGGGGAAGCAGGCAATCACCTCGCGCAGCGCGCGGCGCAGCGACGTGCGCGTGAAATCCCGCGACCAACGGTGCTGCTCCGAGATGCGATCCAGTTGTCCGGCCAGCACATGCAGTTCGCTGGACATGGAAACGTTCAGGATCGTCTTCTTGCTCGCGTAGAGCACGTCGGCAAAGCGACTGGGCGCGTCGATGAAGCGGGCATAGCACTGCCTGAGCCGCACGGCGCCTTCGCGGTGCACAAAGAGCCCGTTCAGCAAATTCAAAAAGTCGTAGCCGGTGGTGCCATTCACCGGCCATGCGGCGCACAGCGTTTCGTCGTGGGCGAGGATTTTCTCCACCGCGATGTAGAAACTGGCGGGGGGCCCAGGCGGTGGAGCATCGGGCGTCTGACCAAGTTGCCGGTACGCGTCCTGCAGGTTTTCGAAATATTGCTGTGGATCGAGCAGGCCATCGGGATGGTCGATCCGCAGGGCCGTAACCCAGCCCCGGCGGATGAACTCGAACTGCAAGGCATGCACCGCCTCGAACACTTCGGGGTCCTCGACGCGAATGGCCGCCAGTTCGTTGATGTCGAAGAAGCGCCGGTAGTTGATCTCGTCGGTGGCCACTCGCCAGTAAGCGAGCCGATAGGGTTGCCGCGACAACAACTGCTCCAGGCGGTCAAAACTACGTGGGTCGTGCTGGCGTCCATTAAGTTCGCGCAGCGCGCCGTTCAGAGCGTCGCGAATCGCGGCGCTGATTTCGACCAGCGCCGCCAGGCGGCGGCGCGCCACTTCTTTTTCTCGGTAGCGCTGCTGCACCAGTTCAGGATCGCATTCATCCTGCGGCGGCAGATTATCGAGCGCAGTGGCAATGCTCTCCAGCTCCATGCGGTCCGGATCGTCGGGCGACATTTCGACCGCGACCGCCTCGAGCGCCAGCCGCAGCACGTCGGCCCAGGTGCGCGGCGCCAGAGGAAATCGGCGGTCGTGATAGGCGACTTTGAGCCGCTGATCTTCCCAGACAATCTGCAACTCTTGGTTTTCGAGCGCGCGGCCATACTGCTCGCCGAGGATCGGCAACAACACCTTTTGCTTGAGCGCGTCTTTAGGCGGATCCCAATCGACGTCAAAAAAGTTGGAATAGACCGAACTGCGGCCGTTCTCCAGCAAGTCTTGCCACCACAAGTTGTTGGGATCGTCGATGCCCATATGATTCGGCACGACGTCCATCATCAACCCCAGTCCGTGCTGCTGCAGCGACTCCGCCAATTGGCGAAAATCTTCATCTGTGCCGAGCGCGGGGTCGATCTGACGATGATCGACGACGTCGTAGCCGTGCGTGCTATGCTCGCGGGCGCGCACCAAGGGAGAGGCGTAGGCCGCTCCGATGCCCAGCTCCGCTAAATATTCGACCAGCTCGCACGCTTGCGCGAAGCGCAAATTCGGCCCAAACTGCAGCCGATAAGTGGAGACCGGAATGTGATCGGGTATCAGGTACACCGCACTGCGCAATCCCTGGGTTCATTCAGGCCCGCGGCAGGAAGTGCGACGTCGCAGGCGCGTCGGCAGCCGGCGCCACAGCCCGAACGGGCCGAATTAGTGGGGCCAATCGTGGCCTACAGGCCGGCTGCTGCTAGCAAGATCGTAGTGGATTGCGCGTCACTTGGGCAAGCGCGGTCGCGGTTACGCTGTTCGGTCGTCATTCAAGACCGACTGCAACTGGGCTAGCGCGATCGGCTTCACCACATGGACATCAAATCCCGCCTCGGTCGCGCGGCGGCGGTGATCCTCGTCGGAATACCCCGTAAGCGCCACTAACTTGATCGCTTCCAAACCCGGCACCAGTCGCAATTGTCGTGCGAGCTCAAAGCCGTTCATGCCCGGCAGTCCAATATCCAAGAGCGCAATGCTCGGCTTGAACTCGCTGGCCACGGTCAACGAGCGGACGGCGTCGTTGACGACACGCGACTCGTGTCCACAATGCTGGACCAACGTGCCAATCAAATTGGCCATGTCGACATTGTCGTCGACAATCAAGACTCGGCCAGGTTGTCGCGCGACAGGAGATGACACGCCATGAGCCAGTCTGTTCAAAATGGAGGCATAACGTGGGACACTGAATCGGCGCCACGTTCCGCTTCAGTGTCCCACCCTGCGGCGCGCGTCGTCAAGATGGCGGGAAGTGGCCGATTCGACGCCAGGTTGCATCCGGGCCGATTCAGAAGCGGATGCCCGCTGATTGGGGATTTGCCATGATCTACACGCTGGGCCACTCGACGCGGTCGATCGACGAGTTCGCCGATCTGCTCTTGGAGAACGGCGTTCAGCGCGTGCTCGACGTGCGCCGGTTTCCGGGCTCGCGCAAGTTTCCGCATTTCACCGGCGATACATTTCAGCAAGGACTTGAGGAGCGCGGCATCGGCTATACGCATCTTCCCGAATTGGGGGGGCGCCGCTCGGCCGGCGGGGCCGATGAGGGAGGCTATTGGCGAAACGCCAGCTTTCGCGGTTACGCGAAATACATGCAGTCGCCGGAATTCCGACAAGGTATGGAACGGCTCTTGGCGTTGTGCGACCAGGAAACATGCGCCTTGGTTTGCGCCGAGGCTGTGCCGTGGCGCTGTCATCGCAGCTTGATTGCCGATTGGTTAGTGGCCGCGGGGCATTCGGTAACGCACATCATGGGCAAGGGAAAACGGCAGCCGCATACGCGCAATCCGAACTCGCGGCTCATGCCAGACGGAACGCTTGTGTACGTGGCCTGAACCACCTTTTGGCGACCGACCGCGCCATTTCGACTTCGTTGGCCGTCCAACTACGCTGAGTTCGCAGGTGAATCTTGGTAAAGCACTGCGCGCCAGTTCAGAAGCCGTTGATGGATTGCGTGAACCTGGTAAGGAGTCTGCGGTCGACTCACCTCGCCATTCCGCGCAGACTGACAATCGCGAACTGCTAGCACGTGTTTGGGTTGACCCAAAAAGTCGATCACACCTATAGTCGCCCCGGTGGTTCGGACGACAGCAATGCCAGCAACTCAGGTGTGGGTGAGGATGATCCAACGCTTCTGGTCCCAACCATCGCGAGCGGCGCGGTGGTTCGTATTGGCGCTGCTACTGGGCGGCGTGGTCTACGGACTGTCGCAGCTTTGGTGGATCTATCACGCCAAGCGATTTCAAGAACTGCGGGCGGGCGTCTTCTATCGCACTGGGCAGCCCACCGAAATGGGTGTGCGTTATCTGGCCAGCAACAAGGGGATTCGAACGATTGTGCGGCTGCAGAGTTTCAACCCGACGCTGAAGCGCGGCATCTTCGATCCTGGTCAGCCCAGCGGCGACACGGAAATCGACTTCGCGCGGCAGTTGGGACTTGCGTACCGCGCTTGGCCCTTGGGCGATGAAGCGTGTTGGCCTTGGCCGGCGCCTTGGCACTTTGAGCAGTTTTTCAAACTCGTTGACGACCCGGCCAATCATCCGGTGCTGGTGCACTGCCAGGGAGGACGCCACCGCACGGGAACCATGTCGGCGCTGTTCCGCTTGGAATACGACCGCTGGCCCGTGGAGCGCGTTTTGGCAGAGATGTACTCGTATCAGTTTGGTCCGCGCGTGCCGGTGCAGGAACACAACTTGCGGACCTATTTTCCGCGGCCGCGCCCCGATGCCGCGACCTGGAAACTCCTGCTCGCCAGATTCGCGCCGGTGCTGAAGCGGTCGCCCAGCGATTACGAGTCGCTGGTGCGGATGCTGCGGTCTCGTCGAGGCGGAGCGGTAGACGCCGTGGCGCGCGCCGCGCTAGCGGCAAGAGAACCGTTTTCGCTGTGCGTGGCGCAACGATTGATCGACGCGCCCGACGATCCGCTCGCGCAGATCACCACGCAATACGCCGCTGAGTTGTTAACAGCGGTTGGGGCCAACCCGATCGAGCGTTCGATCGCCGCGGCGCTGGTCGCCGATTTTGGATCGAGCGATCAGCAAGCGGCTTTGCTCGAACTGCTCGTTGCCGAGCCAAAATCAGGCCCGGTCAGCGAGCGCTATGCCGCCCTTGTGCGCGGCGTGACCAACCGCTACACCGGAAACCGATTGGCCTATTTGCGTCCGCTATTGGACGATTTGCGTAAGCGTCCCGAACCAGAGGCGGTTGGCTTGCGCTATTGCGACACGGCCGTGGCGCGATTGACGTCGATCGTGGACGAGACGTTTTACGATCGCAACCAAGCCAATAGTTGGGACTCTGGACGCGGCAAGGCAGTGACTTGGTTCGCGGATCACGCGAAGGAGACGCAACTTACGCATCTGCTGCCGCCGACCGGCAAGGACGTGATCCGCGTGATTCGCGCGGAGAATTTGGTCGACGAACGACAACTGCAATAGTTGGTCGGCGGGTCAGCGTCCTTCTGGCGGATGATCGAGCAGATAAATGCGCCGCTCATGTCGGCCCCCTTCAAACGGGGTGTCGAGCCAGACGTGGACAATCGCCAAGGCGTCGTCGAGCGAGACCATGCGCTGGCCCAGCGAAAGCAGGTTCGCATCGTTGTGCTGACGCGCCAGCCGAGCGGAGTCCAGGTTCCAACACAATCCGCAGCGCACTCCAAGCACCCGATTGGCGGCCATCGCCTCGCCATTGCCGGAACCTCCCAGCACAATGCCGCGTTCAAACTCGCCAGCCGCCACGGCCAGAGCCACCGGACGAATAAACAGCGGATAGTCGACGGGCGATTCGGAGTCGGTTCCGAAGTCTTGAACTTCATGTCCGCATTGCGACAGTTCCGCGATAATTGCTTGTTTGTAGCGATAACCGGCATGATCGGAGCCAATGGCAATTCGCATGTGAGGTTGCCTCGCTGAGTTGCGGCCGAGCCATTACTCGGTCGATTCGATTTGTCGGTAGCGTCCGCAGTAATACAGCAGTGGTTCGCCTTCGCCTGCTTCGCCAGCGACGATCTCGCCAACGAAAATATCGTGGTCGCCACCACGATACACTTCGACCACGCGGCAATCGACCCAGCCGAGCACGCCGTGGAGGATCGGCGCGCCGGTCACGGCGGTGTGCAATGGAAGATCGCTGAAATCCTTAGGCCCCGCCATGGCGAAGCGCCGCGACAAGTCTTCCTGATCGCGGCGGAGCATATTCACGGCGAAGCAGCGCGACGATTTCAGAAATTCATAGGTGAAACTGCAACGGTCGATCGAGACCAGCACCAACGGCGGATTCAACGACAGCGACGCGAACGCGCTGACGGTCATGCCGGTTTGCTCGCCGCCTAATTGCGTTGTGACTATCGTGACACCGGAGGCGAAATGCCCCATAATTCGGCGCTGCAACACGGGATCGAATGGCACGGCGAGGTAGTTCCTGTAGGACCAGAGTTACATCAGCAAACATAGCCATCGCAGGATTTGCGGCAATGCAATGCGCGCATATGCCATCGCCTGCCGCTACGAAATTGCAAGGCACGCCATTCTAATGTTCGAGTGCCCGCATCGCATGCCCCTGGCTGGAGCAGCAAAATATTGCTTTGCCCCACATCCCTAGCGGCGGTCGGCCGCTAGGCGTGCCAAGGGCACCTGCCGGAAAGAGCGTCATAATCCAAACACCGCAGACCAGAGGCGCCGTCGAAGCGGCGAAAACGACGCATCAGAGGGTGAAATTCGCGCCCATTGGCGCCGGTTTCCTGGCCTATGTTTGTTACGGGGCAAGCGCTCTGGATGTCCGAGCGCTGTCGTTTTCATTCGATCATGAGTTGCCACCCATGCTGCTTGCCGAACATTCGTTTTTTCTTGCCGCCGCGGGCCGCATCCTGCATGCCGCCGTGTATTTAATTGCCGGCGGAACTTGTGCCTGGTGGTGGCTTCGCCGCGAGGCCCCCGTTGCCGCGGCGACAACGCCCACCTTGGAACTGCCGCCGCCCGTCGCCAACAACACATTTGACCAACACAAGGCCGAGGCGCTGCTGGCGCAATTGCACGAACTGACGACCGATGTGGCGCACGGGGTGGGCGAGCATAGCACGCACGTGGCGGCGATCAGTCGTGAGTTGACCGTGATGTCGGCGTCCAGCGACACCGCCGCCGCGGCGCCGGTGGTGCAAGCGATCGCCAGTTTGTTGGCGGCGAACACTCGCTTGGAAGAGCAACTCGCGCACGCTTCGAGCAAGATGCAAGAACAAGCGCACGAATTGGAGGTGCAACTTGCCGACGCGCTGACCGACCCCTTGACCGGCATTCCTAATCGGCGCGCGTTCGATCGCGAAATGTCGCGGCGCTTGCCAGAATTCCGGCGCATGGGCACCCCGCTGTCGCTGGTGATGATCGACGTCGATTTTTTCAAGAAGTT
Source organism: Pirellulales bacterium (assembly GCA_019694455.1). Classification (NCBI taxonomy): domain Bacteria; kingdom Pseudomonadati; phylum Planctomycetota; class Planctomycetia; order Pirellulales; species Pirellulales bacterium. The sequence goes on along the minus strand of JAIBBY010000007.1, from coordinate 100,055 downwards.
CAACGACACGCACGGGCATCAAGCCGGGGACGAAGTCCTCCGCTGCGTGGCGCGGGTGTTGAAGGAGACCGTACGCGACATGGACCTGCCAGCTCGATTTGGCGGCGAAGAGTTCGCTGCGATCTTGCCCACCGCCCGGATCGATGTGGCGAAGCAGGTGGCCGAGCGCATTCGAATCGCGATTGAGAACGCGCGAATTGAATTTCAAGGCGTCGAGTTGCGGGTGACGGCGAGCATTGGCGTGGCGGAAATCTGCACCGCGGACGACAAAGACAGCCTGGTGCAGCGCGCCGACCAAGGGTTGTACGCCGCGAAGAAGGGGGGGCGCAACTGCGGCTATTACCACGATGAGCGGCAATGCTTGCCGATTGTCGCAGGCCAAGGCGCCATTGCCAGCGCGAAACCGAGCGGCGAAGCCGAGGACGAAGCCGGGACGAACGAGTTCTTTCGTGAGCTGGAACGGCTCATGAAGCGATTGAAGAGTTCGCCGCAACCGGCGTCCGCGCTGTTGATCGCCATGGTGGGACCGGGCGCTGGCGCCGATGCCGAATGGCAGCGAACCGCGCATCTCTCGACTTTGACCGGTATTCGCGAGCATGCGGCGGAGTGCATGGTGGCCACGCTCAAACCGTTCTGCTACGGAGTCATTCTCAACGACAAGGACGCCAACGGCGCCGTCGCAACTGCAGACTCCATTCATTCTCAACTGGCCTTGCTGGGCCTGGCCGGACCGAACAAACCGCTCACTGCCAGCTTTGGCGTGGCCGAACATCGCCCGGGCGACGACGCGGCCTCGCTGTTGGCCCGAGCAGAAGAATCGCTGCGGTCGTCGCTAGCAGCCGGCGGCGATCAGATTTATTTCCATACCGATCAGACCACCCGCCCGATGATGGCTGACCTGCAGATCGCGCGATGACGATTCTATACGATTCTTATTCCGTTTCGCCGGCCACGGCGGCAGTGGCGCTGGCCATCGATCCGCAGACCCTTGCGGAGCCACCAGCGGCTGTCGCCACCATGATCGCCAGATTACACGCCGCCGAAGACGACGCCGACGAACGGCGCGAGCATTCGCGAAGGCAAGTAATCGCCACGGTGATTGTCTTGCCATTGGACAAGTGCGGACAGCCAAGCGACCCACCGTTTAAGGCGTACACGCGCGATCTGACGACACACAGTATTGCGCTGTTGCACACACGATCGTTGCCGCATCCGCATGCGCTGTTGCGCATTGCCATCCCGGGTCGGCCGCCGCGCTGGCTGCAGATTGAAGTGCTACGGTGCCGGGCATCTGGGGCGTTTTACGATATCGCCGCCATCTTTCGCGGCGAAATTCCAACCGACTCCGCGACCGCCGCGGGGCGCAAGTCGGACGGTCGCGATTAGCGATCGATAACCCTCTAGCCCGTAACCTGTTATCGCAGAACAAGTTGCACGCGTTTTTTCAGCCGAGGCTAGTTGCAATGTCGTTTCGCTCCAAGATATGATCATGCGCTGATCGGTGAAGCGCTGGCCGCCAACGACTGCTGATGGAATGGATTGCCAGTAGCGGCCAACAAGCGCTGGAACTGATAGTTGGATTTGCCCGGCAGATGGCAAGCCAGGTGACTAGCTCAGCGCAGTCATGTTGCGTCCCAGTAGGTTCGTCTTCAAATGCCAGGAGCGCGATGATGCTGACGATCTGGGGAAAATCGAGGATCGGCCGCTGCGACGGCGTTGCGCGGCGCGACTTCATCAAAGTGGGCGGCCTGGGCGCGCTAGGGCTCACACTGGGCGACGCTCTGCGAGCGCGCGCCAGCGCAACCGCTGCTGGCGCTCCGACGAACGACAGAGCCGTAATCTTGTATTGGGTGGATGGCGGCCCTTCGCATCTGGAAACATACGACCCCAAGCCAGCGGCACCGGCCGAGTTTCGCGGCATGTTTGGCACGATCGAGACCAGCGTGCCGGGAGTTCGCATCAACGAACTACTGGTGGAACAGGCGAAAGTGATGGACAAGGTCTCGATTTTGAGATCGGTGCATCACGACAACGGCGATCACTTCGCGGCCGCGCATTGGATGCTCACCGGTTACCTCGGCTCCAACTCGGCCAACCTCGATCCGCAATTTCCATCGTGTGGCTCGATCATCGCCAAGATGCGCGGCTCGAATCGCGGTGGCATGCCCCCCTATGTGGCGATTCCACAGGCGATGACCGTTGGCCTGCAGCCGGGCTACTTGAGCGGCGCGTATTTGGGAGTCGCATACAACCCTTATAACACCGGTGGCGACCCCAATGCGGAGGGGTACAAAGTCGCCAATCTCGATTTACCCACGGAGGTGAATCTATCGCGAGTGGACGACCGCAAATCGCTGCTCGGCTCGCTCGATCGCATCCGGCGCGAATCGGATCGCAGCGGACTGATGAACGGGCTCGATTCGTTCAATCAACAGGCGTTTGACCTCGTGACCGGCGACGCGGCGCGCAAGGCGTTCGACATCAGCGACGAAGACCCGCGCACGCGCGACAAATATGGGCGCAACACCTACGGACAAAGCGCGCTCTTGGCGCGGCGACTGGTGGAGGCAGGCGTCACCTTTGTGAACATTCACAACGGCGGCTGGGACCACCATTGGGACCTGGAGTCGGGCATGAAGTCGCGCTTGCCGAGCTTTGATCAATCGGTGGGTGCGCTGATCGACGATTTAAGCCAACGGGGCCTGTTGGATCGGGTGATGGTAGTGGTGATGGGCGAGTTCAGCCGCTCGCCACGCCTAAATGACGGCGGCAATGGCGGCGCGCCCATGAGCATGGGCACGCCCGGGCGCGACCATTGGGGCAACGTCATGTCGGTGTTGATCGGCGGCGGCGGCGTCAAAGGCGGCCACGTCATTGGGGCCTCGAACTCCAAGGGAGAGTTTCCCGTGGAGCGCCCCCTGCTGCCGGCCGATGTGCTGGCCACCATTTACCAGTCACTGGGCATCGATCTGGGGGCGTACATCATCAACCGCGCCGGTCGTCCCACGGCGATCAACAACAACGGCGCCCCGATCCACGAACTGCTGTAACAGGTCGATCCGGCGCGTCAGTAATCAGCCGGTCTGTTAAATCAAGCTCTTGCGCTTGCCGAACAGCCGGTTCGCGGTTGTCTCCTCGGCAAGCGACGACTCATCGGTTTGGCCATGTACGGCAAAGACATGGGAGAGGGCCGAGTTGTAGGCCAATGCGGATTGAATTTCCGTAGCGTCGAGACGCGGCGCCTCGGCGAAGGTTGCTTTGGGGGCGGCCGCCTGCAAATAGGCGGCGGCAAGCAGTTCGTCCGCCAGCCGCTCCGATCGCAAGGTTCGCGGTTTCTCCACTGGCGCATTCGATTGGGTGGCGACAGTCATCGCGGCGCTGGCAATCATCGGATCGGCCACGAACGGCGCGGGCAAACTGGCCGCGGCGATCGCCTCGGTTGGCGTCCAAGCAGGAGCGGCGCTGGCCATCGGCAAGGCTGCCGCCGCGGCAGGTAGCGCGGCTGCGGCGACTTGCGACGCTTTGAACGCGGCCACCATTTGGGCCTGCGCTTCGGGCGGGCTATTCAGATAGTTGATGATTTGCAGCGCGTCGATGCTGGTGAGCGTGCCGCTGCCGTTGACATCGTAATACGGCGGCGCGATGGCCGGCGGGTCGGGCAACCCCAGCCCCGCGTTGATGCGGTTAATGATGACCAGGGCGTCGATGCTGGTCACCTTGCCGTCGTTGTTGACGTCGTATTTGTTGGTGGCGTTCTGCCACGGCTTGTCGGCCACACGAATCGTCACCGATTCATAGGTGGCCGCCACCGCGCCATCGACGCCATAAACCAGCGTGTCGTGCACTGCGGCCAGATCAGCGGGGTCTAGCCCCAGCACAAAGCTGCCGCCGAGTATGGCGTCTGGCTTGACCACGCCGCGGACGCTGTACAGCAATCGCTTTTCGCCCGCGCCGAGCGGCGTGATATCGGCCAGTCCGCCCGCTTCGTCGACCAGTTGGTTCGGCTCGTCAATGACGCCGCTCTGGGCGTTCGCGTAACTGTCGCCGTAAGCGATTGATCCGGCGACAAAGTTGAACGAATCGACGTCGTAGCTCAGATCGGTGAAGCCGCTGAACACGCCGCCGGCGGCGCCCACATCACGCAGATCATTCACGTAGACATTGACTTGCACCGCGGCGTTGGGGGGCAGCACATAAATGCCACTCGCGTCTTTGCCGTAGGCTTGCTGATTGGACGGATTCACTAGCTCCATCGTGTAGGCCACCGATGGCGGAATCTGCACCCGGTAATCCTCCACCTCGCCATCCTGTGCGACGCCGGTGGGCGCAAGCCCGCCCGCGGTGCTCAAGCGGAAGCGGGCAATCGCCGCCGTGAGCGGGGTGGCGGGGACGGCAAAGCTCAGCGAGTTGGCGCCACTGATAACGCTGCGACTTTGGAAGACTTGTTCGCCGGGATCGGCCCAATCGCCATCGCCATTCCAGTCGATCCAGGCATCGAGCTTGGCGGCGGCCGATGCCGTGACGGTGATCGAGGCAGTCTTGCCGGGCACAATCGCGCCATTGAACACAACGCCGTCGTCCCCATCGTCGGCGTCGGCGGCCAGACTGGGCTTGCCGTCGCGATCATTGGTGACTGTGGCGCCAAGGCGCAGTCCGGGAACCAGGATGTGCCGTGCGCCGTTATCCGCCAAGAGCGTGGGATACGGCAGCGGCGCGTCGCCGAAGTCGATCTCGCGCAGCCCAATTGTGAAGATCGTCTTGCCGGTCGCCTGCTCGTTCGGCTGCAGGAAATTCCCGGACAGATCGCGGACGCCAAAGGGGCTGGTGTTGTCAATGGCGATTTCGTAGGAGTGGCCGCTGAGCCACAAACCCACCGTGGGCGTGAAGCGCACCAGATCGTTGGTGGTGTCGTAGCCCAGGATGTAATCCACACCCTCGACGAGCGCCACGCCGTCCATCTTGAAGGTGAAGCGGCTAGGCACGACGCTGGCGTCGTCGATGCCGGTTCCGGAGCCATCGCTCAGTTGGATCTCGATATTCGGCAAGGCGCCGCCCGAGTAGAAGACCTTGTTGGGCGCCGGGTCGAGGTCGACTCCCGCCGTGTCGTTATCGAACGGGGTGGCGAGCACCGCGGTGGGACCGGTGAAATCGCTGCGGTCGAGCGCGCCGCGATCCTTGAACACGTTGGCTCCAAGACCGGGCGGGGGCGCGCTGGCGGGATCGTCCACGCGAAGCTGGCCCGAGGCGTCGTAGGCCGGCGCCAGGATCGGCGAGACGCCGATGCCGACCGGGTTGGTCACTACAGTCACATCCGGTCGATCCTGCAATGAGTTGACCGAACTGTCGATCGCCTTGCTGCCGCCCATCAGGCGGAAGTTGCCCTTCAAGGCATCGACGAACAAGGGATCGCTGTCCCCCAGCAGTATCGAGAAACTGCCGAGCGTGGTCCCTTGCACGTTGGTTTCGTTTTCTTTGTAGAGCGCGGCGCCAACGACCGTGGTGGCCGAACTGGCGTCAACCGATATGCCGACGTCGAGGGCCGACACAATATTGTTGAGCAACGTGGGGCTGGCGTTGTTCACCACCTCGATGCCGATGCCCAAGCCGGCGCCGTAAATCGTGTTGTTGATAATGCGGCCGAACGGCACGACCGATGTCGGCATGGCGCCAACGGGCGGCACGGCGGGGGATGCCTGACCCGAGAAGCGGATGCCGGCCTTGCCCGCCCCGACGATCAGGTTGTTTTGCAGGACGACGCCCGGCGCCAAGCGGGCGTTGTTGAGCTCGATAAGATTGCGCGGCGCCCCGGGATGGGCCCAAGAATCGGGGGCCGGCGGCTCGACCTTGATGCCGTATTGCGAAGCGCTAGAGATGGTGTTGTTCTGAATAATGAGCTGACCCTGCTCGCGCAGCGCGTCGCGGTCGCCGCGCAGGTTATTGCGGTCGACAATGATCGCGCTCGAGCCTTCCGACACGGCAGCGGCGCCGAACAGTTCCACCCGGTTGCTGGTCGAGATGACGCTGGTCGAGACATTGAAATTGGCGCCCCAGCGCGAATTGATGGCGCCGCGGATGCTCTGCGCCACTTGCGGCGCGGATTGCCCACCACTGAACGGAACGGCGACATTGCCCACAATGACCGAGCCGTTGGAGTCAAACTCGAACGTGAGCCGATTGACGCCATCGCTGACTTGGAAAGTTTGGCCGTCGGCGATCTGACCGCCGCTGGGGGCGAAGAGGGTGACACTCTGCGCCAAACGATCATTGGTGTCGAATGTACTGCCGATCTGGATGCGCGCTGAAGTGCCAAGCGCGCTGTTGGCGTACTCGGCGCCGCGGCGAATCTCTAGCTGATAGGGGCCAACCAGAACCTGGCTGGGCATCCCGGGGAATAGCACTTGGTTTTGTTTGGCCAAGAACTCCGGCGTCTGGAAGAACGACGTGTCGACATCGGCGCCAGTGACCATTTCACCGCGCTCGCTGAAGCCGACGATGATGTCGTCGATGTAAAAGCCGCGGAAATTGTTGTTGGTGAACTGTAAAGTACTCGTCGGATTTCCAAACTGGTCGCCTTGCATGCCGCCGCCAATGGCGCCGGCAGTGGCAAAGTCGAAGCGCAACTGAATTGATGGCTTGCCGGCAAAGTCGCCCAGATCCACTCGCGCTTGCCGCCAGCCAGTAGCGGGGCCATCGAACAATTCCTGCACTTGCTGATTCGGACCGAACCAGCCGATGTTCGAGTTGGCGGTGGGGAAAAACGGCAACTCGGCGTCCTGGACGAGCGTCGTCTGCACGGAGTTATTGGTAGCGAGCTGAGTCCAGGTGACGCCGCCGTCGGCGCTGGCGAAGACGCGCGCCGAATCGCGCATCTTATTTTCTTTGACTTCGTTGGCGTTTTCCGTTTCCAGGAAGTAGTTGAAGTAGAGCGTGGGCTTGTCGGTGGTGTCGTAGCCGGCGAGGCTGAACGCGTTGGTCACCAGGCTGCCGTGGGCGCCTCCCGGCATGTTGTAGTTGTTGCCGATTGCAAAATCGGCGGGCACAAATCCAGGCCGATCGGGATCGGCAAGATCTTGGTGCGTGTCGCTACTCAAGATGCCGAACTGGGCCTCGGCGCCGTAAGGGATGTAGCCCCCCTTCCAATTTTCAAAGCCGAAGTAGTAGCTGGCGCCGCCGGCATAGTCGGGGCCGGTTACGTCTCGGCTGTGGTCTGGCGCCTTATTGATGCCGTGGCCGGCTTCGTCCTTCTTTTGTGTGGTGGGATGCCACAGGTTGAAGTCGAGCGGCGAGAAGGCCAATCCCGTGGCGCCTCCCAGGCCGGTGCTCACCGAGGTGGCGCCGCCGGCAAAGACGTCGTTGCGCAGCGTGCCATTGGTGTTCAGCGCATATAGCTGGCCGGACGTGCTGACGGCAAACAGCGTGTTGGCGTACTTGCCGTTTTCCACGTTCTGCGGGCCCAGCGACAGGCCGGCGAAATTGATGCCGAGGTTGGAGATGACCGTGGCCTTGCCGTTGCCGGTATTGATGGTAAAGAAGTGCCCGTTGCTGCCGACGCCATAGAGCGTGCCGCCGACAAACGCCATGCCGGTGGTGACACCGATGTCGCCGGGGGTTCCGGCGTTGATCTCACCGCGTTTAAAGAAGACGCGGTCGTCGCCGTCGTCGTTGGCCTCGCCGGTAGTGGGGTCGGCGTAGTACAACACCGAGCGCGCGGGCCCGGCGTCGCTAGCGCGAACCCCGAGAAACAATTGGTAATGCTCGTTGACGCCGCCGCCGGGACTGTCGCCATGTGCCAAGCGGCGAAATGTGATGGCGTCGACCCGATTGCTCAGCGTGCCGTTGTCGCCATCGTCGGGAATGTTGTCTTCGCCGACGGTGATCACTCCCGCGTTATCAGTGCGGATGAACACCAGTTGTCCCGCGGTGTCATCTTCAACCAGACTCCTGTCGCCGAACAGGAAGCCGTCGCTGCGCATCACGATGTCGGTGACGTCTCGCATGTCGCCGACTTTCACCCGGCGATTGCCGCCGCGCGGGTCGACGGTCCACAGTTCATTGCCCGTGGAGACATAGAGCGCCACGTCGGCGAGCGTGAACGGACGCGCATTGGCGGCCACATCGGCCGGATTGCCGATGGGCAGAATGGCGCCGGTGCTGGAATCGACCAAACCGCCCGCATCGGTGCGGTAGCCGCTGGCGCCAATGTGGTCCTCAACCACGCGGCGCACGGAGTTGACTGGCTCCAGTCGCACCAACTCGTTGAAGGCGTCCGGGGCGAAGGTTTGATCAAGCGCCCTGGGCAACTGCGCGTTGGAAGTGATGGCCAAATAGTAGGTCTTATTGGTTCCCTCAGGCAATTGCACCGAGCCAAGATAAGCGTCGAGCTTGCCAAAGGAACCGCGCGACAGGTCATTGGCCGAGGCATTTCCCAGCGGCAGTGGCTGATCATCGGCGATGCTCGAATCGCGAGCCACGAAGATGAGCTTGCCCGTGGAGTCGTACAGCGAGAGAGTCAGGTCGGGGCGCGTCAGTCCATCGGCGTAGTCGATGTCGAAGACGGTGGCCCAGGTCTTGCCGGCGTCGCTACGACCGGCAATGGATTGAATCGCCTGATAGTCGATGGTGAACTTGTACCAGTCGGCGTCGAGCGGGCTGACGAGCGCACTGGCGACCGAGATGACGTTGCGGTCGCTCGCCAGCAGGTTGCCGATATCTTGCGCCTGGTCGAGAGTGGTGTTGCCCACCGACACGCGCGCCGCCTCGCCCACCAGTGGAGAGTGCCCTGGCAGGCCTTGGATGTCGATCGCGGTGACTGCATTGCGAATATCGGCGAAGCGCACAGTGCTGCCGGGGAATTCGTCGGCCTCGCGCAGGCGAATCTGCAGTTGATATTCGCCGCTGGTCTGGCCACCACTCAAATTGTTGAGATTGGAGCTATTGCTGCGCACGCGAACGTAATAGGTGTTGGTGCTGCCGACGGCGCCCGGCAGGACCAGTCGCATGCCGGCGTCCTTGATGTTGGTTCCATAGAAGTCGGCGTTGGAAAAGTCGCCGCGCTGCATGACCCGGCCAATGCCGGTCGGCGTCTGGGAGGCGGAATCGTTGGAGCGCGCGAGGACGTTGCCGTTTCCATCAACCAACTCGACTACGGTGTCGAGCGACACCGAGGTGCGGTCGATGTCGAACCAGACCTCGGTTCCGGCCGTGCCGTTGAAGCTGTAGACGTCGACATCGCCGGAACGATCAAAGCTGACGGCGCCATGCACCTCGAAGCCGAGGCGGCGGATGTCGTCGCCGTTTTGCTCGTTAGCGGCGAGCGTGCCGAGGAATTGCGCCGTGTTGGGCGTCTTGTTGACGTCGTTGTTCAGCGTGTAGGAGGCCTCCAGTTCGTTGACCACCTCGACATTGCGGTCGTTGCTATAAGCCTGGAACTGCAATCCGCGCCAGTCGCCGGCCGTGCCGGTGTTGAGTTGGCCGCTGCCGCTGCGATTGACAACATCCCAACCAATGAGGTCGAAGGCGCGGCGATCGGCATACGTCACCACGCCGTAGTCTTCCTCAATCGGGTCCATGATGCCGATCGAGGTCGACAGCCCGAGCAGTTCACGATGCTTCCAATGACTGGCCTGGTTGCCATCGCCATTGAGTCGGCCGGTTGAAAGCGGGATTTCACCACGCCCGATGCCGGGGACGGGAAGCGACGTGGTGCGGAAGATTCCGCCGTCGTAAAAGACCTGATTGAACTGCGTGGGATCCATAATCCGCGGGGCGGTGGCGAAGTTGACGCCTTGCCCCGGCGCGACGCGGAACAGATCGAGCGGCGACATGGGGATGTCAGTCTGACCGAAATCAACGCCATCCTCGCTACTGACAAAACCCAGCACGTGGCCAATTTCATGCACGGCCACGGCCAGAAAATCCACGCCCGTCAGACCGTCGTCGCGATTGAAGTCGAAGGGAAATTCGCTGCTGAACTCGACCGTGGCGTCGATCGGCGTCACGTTGTCATAAACCGAAAGCTCTGTGGTGAGCTGGCTTGGCGAATAGCCCAGCGCCAGCGCGTTGGCGCGATTGATCAAGATCTTGGGAATGGTCTTGACTGTCTCGCCCGTCGTCGGGAACACGACATTCAGATTCTCATAAGTGGGAATCTGGCTGACGATCGACTCGGTGACGCCGGCATCGGCGATCATGTGTTGGCGCACGTCGTTGTAATCGAGCAGCGTTTCCACTGAACTAGCTTGACCCAGGATATTGGGTCCCAGCGCTTTGAAGCTCAGGTCGATCACAATCCGCACGGGGTCGTCGATGATCGACTCCCAGTACAAGGCGGCGCGCTCCATCGCCTCGACAAACTCAACGCTCGACGCGGTCGCCGCGTCCATGCGGAATTCGATCGAGGCCTTGCTCGGGCCGGAGACGGGCTTGAAGATGCTGCTGCCGGTGACTGTGTTGGGACGGCCGTCGGGATCGAAGCCGGCGCCCACGCGATCATCGTCGATCGAGGTGAGCACCACGGGGCGGCCGGGCATGCCGATCACCTGCACTGTTCCGCCAATGCGATCGTCGATGTCGAGCGGGCTGCCAGCGGCGGTGAAGCCAGCCTTGGCGCCTTGCAGCTTGACCACCAGGCTCTCGGTGGCGCTGCTTTGCAGCCGCAAGCCGCCATAGATATGCAGGTTGGGAACCTGAATCTCGTCGCGCAGCACGTGCACGATGTCGGTGTCGTCCCAAACGGTTTGAGTGGTGAGCGTGCCACCACGAACCACCATGGCGTTAATGTCGTTGTTGGTGAGCCGATTTTCGCGCACCAAGGGGCCGTGGTTGTCGTCGTAGCGATCAAAGCGGCCAATGGCGCCAGTGCTGCGACCCACGTCAGGCAATTGACGATAGCTCATCGAGTTGGCGTCGATGGAGATGGCGTCGCCCACGTTGTCGCGCAGCGTGTTGCCCGCCAATACCGGCTGGGCGCCAATCACATAGATCGTCGAACTGGTGTTGCCGCCACGCCCGTTGCGACTATAGGAGGTGAGCCCGCCGTCGTTGAGTTCGAACACGCTATTGGTGATGCGGACATTGGCCTGGTGGATTTCGATCGCGTTGAAACGGGCAAAACCTCCCTCGATCGTGGTTTCTCCGCCGCCGTAGGTCAGTCGCACGTTGTCCATACTGCCTTGCGCGGTGGGTCGGAAGTAGATGCCGCCCCAATCCCCTTCCTGCGCAATCGCGGACGAGGCGCCCATGGCGGTTTCGAACTGTCCACTGGCGCCGTAACTGTCGTCGAGCAAGGAGGTGAAGATTACCGAGTTGCCGGCGTTTCCCTCGGCGATCAACTGCGCGTTCATGCCAACTTCGATGCGCGCGCCCAGACTCTTCACGATCACGCCCGGATCAATCGCCAGCCGACCATGCGTGCGCGCCTTGCGCACGCCCCCCTCGACAATCGGTCCGCCCGGCGTGCCGGTGATCATTAGCGACTCGGCCAACACATACACGATATCGGTGTCGTGGAAGCGGGCCGACACATCGAGCGTGTCGATTGGGCTGCCCGCGTTGGTGGCGATTCGCACGAAGAGCCCGTTGATGCTGTTCTCTGGCAGGCCGGTGGTGGCGCCGTCGCTGAACTTGTTGCCTTCGAGATCGGGCCCCATGCGGCGATAATCGGCGGTGTATGTGTCTCCGCGGACCAGCGACTCTTCAAAACTGTTGGGATCGGCCGAAATGACCGCGTCGGCGCTCGCCAGAATGGTGTTGTAGCTGAGGGTGGGGCGCGACTGCTCAAGATGAATTGGCGTGTACACCTGCGAGATCGAGTTGACCACCACCTGACCGCCGCCATAGGTGATGTCGGCATGGTTGACGTAGTTGAGGAAGATGCCGGCGGCTTCGTAGTCGGAATCGGCGCGGAAGACGATGCCCCCCCAATTACCCTTGGCGGGGGTGGTGACTAGCGTGTTGGTGTCCTTGCCGACGCTTTCGTTGTCGTACGAGGTGAAGACCACGCTACGATCGGGCGTGCCGAGCACTTGGAGCGCGCCGGTGGAAAGATCGATGCCTTGCTGGAAGCTGCCGACGTTGACGTTGGCGGCGCGGAGCTTGAGGATCGCGCCGGCGTCGATCATCAACGTCACCCCTTGAGGCACGTTGAGGTCGGCGCCGTCGGACAGTGGTTGATCGAAGATGTTGCGACCGATCTCGTAGGCCAGATTGTCGCCTTGCGTGGCCAGGTTGCCATCGGCGCCGCCGTTGCCGACCACGCGCACGATTTGTCCGGCCGACGCCGCGGCGAGCGCTGTTTGCAAGTTGTTGAAGGGCGTGCCGATGGCGCCGTTACCGCCGTTAGCCGCCGCTTTGTCGACGAACAACGTGCTGCCTGCCTGGAACCAGAAGTTGTAGGCGCCTCCCGGGCGGCCGTCGCTGTCGCCATCGAACTTGGTTCCGGTGGCGTCGGTGAGCACCACGCCACTGGGTGTGGCGCTAAAGTTGAGCCGTAGCTCGTACGGCCCTTCCGAGGTGCCCCCCATGCCGCTGTTGGCGATCTTGGGATTGTTGTTGGTGTTGCCGGTGCTGGCCACGCCGATGTAGTACGTGCCCGATGTCAGCTCGATATCGATGAACGAATCGTTGCTGAAGTAGTCGTCGTTGCGGGCAAGGATGTTGCCTTGCGCATCGTAGAGCGTGATCACCGAGTCAAGCAGGCTGGAATCGGCCATGCGCTCGGCGATCGTCTCGGCGGTGAAGCGGCCACTGGTTTCGACCTGAAACTTGAAGAGGTCGACGTCTTTGTTGTCGGGGCGATACAGGTACTGTCCATGCACGATGTCGTGATCGCCCGGAAAAACAGCCTCGGACGAGCCGAGGTTGCCGTCGCTGCCCATCACGGTGACCGGCGGCAGGTCGTAGGTGTGCCCTAGGCCAAGCAAGTGGCCAATTTCGTGCATGGCGGTATTGAACCAGCCGCCGAGGGGCTCGCTGTTGCCCCAATTCACGGCGCTGTTCATCACGGCCAGGTTGCCGCCGGCAATGCCCCCCACACCGCCAGGAGGAACTCCCGCATCAACCGCGCGCGGATCGCCCGTAGCGATCGTGAACCCGGAGGCTTCGGTCTCGACGAACTTGACACCTAAGTAATAGCCGTAGAGTTCGAAGATTTCGCGGGCACGCTGCTTCTGCGCCTCGGTGATGGCGTTGACCAAGGGGTTGCCGAGCGGGTCGCTGCCGTAGTCGCGTTTGAAGTTGTATTCGCGAACCGCAATGCCAGGATCGCCATCGCCGCCGCCAAGCAGGTGGCTTTCGGCCGGGATGTCGCGATGACCTGGTTCCTGGCCTCCCCCCGGATATGCGAGCGTATATGGCGAATCGGCGCCGTAGATCCCCTGCCCTTTCACGACAATGGTGCTGCTGCCAAGCGTTTGCAGGAAGGTGGCGTTGTCGAGGTAGTCGAGCGCGTCTTGCGAGGGGGTCTTGTTGATGACCGTCGCGCTGGGCGCGGCGTTGTCGCCCACGCGCAAGCGATAGGTTCCGGCGGGGATGGCGCTAAAGGTGAGAGTGGCCTTGTTGCCCGCCGCGTCGTACGCGACCGACGTGGGATTGGTGACTGTGTCGTCGTTGGTGTTGGCCGTGCCTTTGGTGTCGATGAGTTGATAGACAGAGGGGTTTTGCGCCAGTCCGCTATTGAGTCGATCGTTGTTGAAGTAGACGACGATCTTGTTGAGGTCTTGCACCAGGTTGCCCTGGGCATTGCGAGACACTGGTTGTGGCACGACGGCGGTGATTTGCGCGCCGAGATCGAGTTCGAAGCGGCTGGTGAGATTGACGCCGCTATTGAAGGCTAACCCGGAGGTGTTCTTGAGCGCGCTGCCGCCCGCGCCAACGATGGTGATTTGATAGAGATCGTCATCGAGCGTATCGGCGAAGCGCACAATCACTTCGTTCGCGCGATTGCCCGGCAGCACCTTGTAGATGTCGCCCAGCGCCACATCGCCGGCGTTTCCGAAGACGCCGTCGCCGCCGCTGCCCACGACTTGAATGGAGTTGGTGGTGGCGGTGGCGTAATCGATGATCTGCCCTTCATCGAAGCGGAATGTAAGTTCGCGCGGCGCGATGTTGCGCACCTGGCCATCGAGCAGCACATCGCCTTCGTTGGGCTGAATGGCCACCAGCGTTGGCGCGATGGCGAACAGAATTCGCTGCTCGAATTGCTCCACTGCGAGGCTGCGCCGCTTATCGGCACGCGCCTGTGAATTGAGCGACAGATCGGCGGCTTTGCTCTTTTTGAGAAACGGTAGGCGCACGCTGGCATCCCCCTGTAATCCCGATGATGACCACGGCGCAGCACGAGGCTTTTGCCGGGTCGACCTCTCTTGTCTTCTTTGACGAAATGTTCCGGATCGGCAGATCAGGCCGACAGCGCATTCTAATTACGGTCAAATGCGCGTGCCAAAGGAAAAACGCGGTCGGCGCAAACTTTGTCGATTATCACAACTGCTTTGCCCTGGGTCGCTTGCAGCGCGCGCACCGCGAACCCAGTTGCCGCCCTACCAGCGGGGGGACTCGCGTCATTCCCTACGCGAGGGGGCCCATTCCCTGACAGCTCGCGACCTCGGCATCGCCGGCGACCTTGCCGGCCCCTCCGATTGCATCGCTGGCCGAAAGCTCAGCATCTGGGAAAGCTGCGCTGACGGGCTGAACGCGACGGTTGGCGTGGAGCAGGGAGACCTTGCGGAGACCGGCCGTTTTGTTGGAACAACCGGACTAACCAGACGAATCCATACTACCGGATGATCTTTCCCGTCCACAAGGCTCAGACTCTACCTGCCCCCGGAAAGTAGGGATGTCGAATGACCCGGCGTTGCCTTACGAACGCTTTGCTCTTGGCAAGCTTGATGGCGTGCCTCGCCGCGCGCCCTGGCGCCGCCGCAGGGCGCGAACCTGTTGTCGACCCCTATTACGCCAGGCGCCAGGCTGCGCTCCATGGGGAATCGCCACTAGCCGCCGACGATGATCCGGAGGCGGTCGAAGCCACCGACGAGAGCGAACTGGCGCAGCCCACTGCGTACGACAAGTACTATATGGCGCGCGCCCAAGAGCCGGGCACGGCGACGGTGATGGAAGCGGCGCCGCCCGCGGAGTATCTCGATCAGGGAATCGTCGACGAGCAGCCGATCTACGACGACGCCACGTACGACACAGCGGCTTACGACGACAATGGGTGCGCTGGCTCCAACACCTGCAACGGGTCTGCCGACTGCGGTTGCGGAGCATGTGGCGCTCATGAAGGAAAATACCTGAGCGACTTCTTCGCCTGCCCCAAACGCTTCTTTGGCATGGGTGGCGGCGGCACCGATCTGTACAGCAGCGTGCTCTGGACCGACGCGCAGCGGCAATATCATGCCTGGGTCGGCATCGACTATCTCAATTTTTGGGCCAAAGGCAACGCGCTGCCGCCGCTGGTGACGACCAGTCCGCTCGGCACCAGTCAGAGCGATGCCGGCGTATTGGGCGAGTCCACGACGCAGATACTTTTTGGCAACAACCGCGTGAACACGGGCAACCGCCCCGGCGGACGCATCCAATTCGGCTACTGGCTGGCGGAAGGCGAATTTCTCGCCTTGGACGGGCACTACTATGCCTTGGAGAGCGAGTCGACCAACTACAGTCGGTCGTCCAGCTTCAGTCCGGCCAACGCCAACTCGATCATTCTCGCGCGGCCGTTCTTCAATGCCGCGCTTGATATTCAAGACTCGTTGGTGCTGGCGTACCCCGATTTCATTGCCGGCGGCTTGTCGACCGATCTGAGCGGCAGCGTCAACGTGTCGACCTCGAGCGATATTCAGTCGGCCGGATTCGGGCTGCGGCACCTATTATTCGTTGATTTCTACAAGGATCATCGCTCGTTCCTGACAGGAGGCTACCGGTTCTTCAAGCTGGACGAAGATCTGTCGATCGCGCATCGCATCTCACCGGACGGCGGCATCTTTCTGCCGGGCACGTTCTTCGATTCGTACGACAACTTCAACACCACCAATCAGTTTCATGGCGGCTACGTAGGCTATTTGCACGACATTCGCCGCGGCCGCTGGTCGCTGCAAACCAACTTGCAAATCGCGATGGGCAACATGCGGCAGATCGTCGATATCCAAGGGCAACAAGTCATCTACGACGGCATCAGCACCACGACCAGCGAAGGCGGACTGCTGACCAAGCCCAGCAACATCGGCCGGCACGCGTTCGACAAGTTCTGCGTGATCCCCGAGATCGAGACGAAGCTGGGCCTGCAAATCCTGCCCGGCGTGCGGGCGACCTTTGGTTACAACTTCACCTATGTCAGCCGTGTGGTGCGACCGGGCAACGAGGTGGACTTGGTGGTGAATCCCAACCAGAGTCAGCAGCAGATCGTGGGGCCGGCCCGCCCCGAAGTGAAGTACAACCCTACCGACCTCTGGCTACAGGGCTTCACGACTGGCGTGGAATTTCGGTTCTAGTCGCGAGAGTCGTCGCTACAGCGGCTTGATCTTTGGATCCTTGAAGCGAATCCAAGCGTCGCGACTGTGCATCTGCAGCGCGATGTGACCGGGCCGCACAATGGTGAGCTTGTCGGTGGTGGCCACGGTCACGCCGTTGACCCGCACCCGACATTCGGCGCCGACCACGCGCAGTTGCAACAAGAACCACTCGTCGTCAGCCACGGGCAGCGGATTGGCCCGCACCAGATCATAAATGCTGCCGGTTGGGTTGTTGCTGTCGGGGATGTTTTCGATCTGTATCTCGTTGCCTCGATCCTTGGGCACCAGCGACTTCCAGCGAAAAAAGACGCCGCCATTGGCAAAGTGGCTCGAACGGACATAGGTCTGAAATTCGAAGTCTTGCCACTGGTCGCTGGTCACCAGATAACCGTTGCCGTCGCGGGCGAGTATTTCGCCGTTTTCGACCGACCACTGGGCATCGTCGGGCTCGAGGATGTCCCACCCCGAGAAATCTTGGCCGTTGAACAGCGAGCGCCATTGTTCGCGATCTGGCAGGCGCTTGACGCGCACGTTGCGCAGCGCGATTGGTTTGCCGCGATCCTGCAGACCCAGGTAGCCGCGCCGCAAGCGGTCGCGTAGTTCGGGATTCGCTTCAACATCCAGGTCTTGCACCGTTTCGCCGTTCAAGACGACTTTCAACCGCGGCCAATCGAAGGTGATCTCCATTGCGTTCCATTGACCGAGCGGACGGCTATTCTGCTTGAGCGGCGGCACGGCGGCGAACACCGCCCCAGTGGAAATGACGGCTGGCCCTGGGTTGCGAGTGTCGTCGGAGAGTTGAATCTCGAAGCCAACATTGGAATTTCGCCCGTGGGCGGGGGCGTGCAAGAAGACGCCCCCCTCGCCATACAGTCGCAAGCGAAACTCAAACCGCAAGACAAAGTTTTCAAACTCCTCTTCGCTGCGCAGCCAGGTGGGATAATCGCCGCTGCCATCGGAGACGACTTGCCCATTCTTGACGGAGAAGCCGGCTGGGCCTTCGGCGACCCAACCCGTGAGGTCCTTGCCGTTGAACAGCGGTTGAAAGCCGTCGTTCGCGTCATCGGCCCGTGCGATTGCAAGCTGTCCGCAGACGATGAACCCAAGAAAGGGAATGGCGATCCGCTTCACGACGACTCCTCTTGTTGATCATGGCGTCCGCTTTTTTGGACTGAGCAAGCGTCACGAGTATACTCGCCCAGCGAGGAGGGTGTGTCCCATGCAGGCCGATGAGTTGACCCAATTCGTTCGCCAATGGTTGGAAGCCTGGACCGGCAACCGCCCCCAGACGCTGCTCGGCTACTACGCCGCCGACGCCTATTACCAAGACCCGGCGCGCTCACTCGGCCTGCGCGGCCACGATGCGATTGGTCAATACTTCGCGCGACTCTTGTCCGCAAACCCCAAGTGGGTTTGGGAGCTTGTGGAGTTGTGGCCCACCGAGATGGGATGCTTCGTCAAATGGAAGGCCACCGTCCCCAAGCCGACCGGGGAAATCAGTTTCCAGGGGCTCGACATCGTCGAATTGGCGGGACACGAGATCACGCGCAACGAGGTGTACTTCGATCCCAGCGTGCTGCGCTTGTAGTTGCAACAGCAGCGCGCGATTCGCTGATCGCGACTCCTGCGACGCAGGCTTGGTCTGGACACGCCATTGCGGGTAGAACGTAGGTCGAGTCGCCCAACATCTGTCGAGGTACTTGCGCTTGGTGCTCGCCATCGAAATCACGCTGCTCGTGCTCGCTCTGCTGGTGGGCTGGGGGCTCACGCTGTTCGCGCTGCCGGGCACGTGGGTCATGGTCGGCGCCGCGGTGATCTATGCGCTATTGGCGCCAGCAACCGGCGCCGCGGCTATTGGCTGGCAGGCATTGGTCGCGCTGGTCGTGCTGGCCGCGCTGGGGGAATTGATCGAAACGGCCGCCGGAGCGGTTGGCGCCCAGCGCGCCGGGGCCAGCCGACGCAGCGTCGTGCTGGCGATTGTTGGCTCGATCGCGGGCGCCATGATCGGGGCCAGCGTGGGTAGCCCGCTGCCGGTTATTGGCACCATTGTGGGCGCGGTGCTCGGCGCGGGCATCGGCGCCTTTGGCGGCGCGATGTTGGGCGAAACCTGGAAAGGACGAAGCCTCGATCATAGCTGGCGCGTGGGAGAAGCGGCGTTCAAAGGTCGCTTGTTGGGCACGGCGGGCAAGCTGGCGGTCGCCACCGCCATGGTGCTGGTGGGCATCGCGGCGCTGTTTTTCTAGCGGCAAGGCGCCGACTACAGCGCACGCTCTTCGTTTGACGGATCGGTCACGACGCGCGCTTGAACCGGGTGGTCGGCATCGAGCGCCAGTGGCGATCGCGACTGCTGCAGCGCTTGTTGCACGCGAAAGGGCGCCTCACCTTCGGCGGGCGTCGCGCGCACGTAACTGCCATCTGGTTGTTCAATTCTCGACTTCGCAGTGTCGCGCAAATAGGCGGGAACAATCTCTTGCAAGATGCGCGCCTTGAGCGGCGCCGCCTCGACCGGAAACATCACCTCCACGCGGCGATAAAAGTTGCGAGGCATCCAATCGGCGCTCGCCAAAAACACCTGCGCGTCGTCGTCCGGACCAAACACAAAAATTCGGCTGTGCTCGAGAAATCGATCGACCACGCTGCGGACACGAATATTTTCGCTGATGCCGGGCATGCCGGGTCGCAAGCAGCAGATGCCGCGCGTCACCAGATCGATCGGCACGCCCGCCTGGCTGGCGTTGTAGAGCGCCCGGATGACGCGATGATCGACCAGGGAATTCATCTTGGCGAAGATGCGCGACGGTTTACCGCGCTGAGCCAATTCGGTCTGCTCGCTAATCAGTTCAATCGTGCGGCGATGCAAATCGGCCGGTGCCACGATCAGCTTGCGCCAGACGTGACCCTGCGAGTAGCCCGTGAGTAAATTGAACAGCGCGGAGCAATCGGCGGTCATGTCCTCTTGCGCGGTGAACAATCCCAAATCGGTGTACAAGAGCGCCGTTTGCGGGTTGTAGTTGCCGGTGCCCAGATGCACGTAGCGGCGCAGCGTCTCCCCCTCTTGACGGACGACGAGCGACACCTTGCAGTGAGTCTTCAGGTCCAAGAACCCAAAAACCACATGCACGCCCGAGCGTTCGAGTTGCCGCGCCCAACTGACGTTGGCCGCCTCGTCAAATCGCGCTTTGAGCTCCACCAGGGCCGTGACGTGTTTACCGTTCTCAGCCGCTTGCATCAGCGCCTTGACGATGGGCGAATCGCCGCTGGTGCGATAGAGCGTTTGCTTAATGGCCAGCACCTTGGGATCGTGCGCAGCGCGGCTCACGAAATCGACCACCAGATCGAAGCTGTCGAACGGATGGTGCAGCAAAATATCCTGCTCGGCGATCAGCGAAAAGAGATCGCCGCCGCGTTCGGCCGCGGTTATGTGTCGCGCTGGGATGAACGGCGGATTGCGCAGATCGCCCATGCCGGGCAGATCAAAGATTGAGGTGAGCGCGGTGAGGTCGAGCGGGCCGGGGATGCGATAGATCTCGGTGTAGCCATCGATAGCGCCGTCGCCCGCGTGCAGTTCTTCGGCCTCGATCAACATGCGGACCAACTCTTCGTTGGCGTCGGCCGACACCTCCAGCCGCACCGCCTCGGTGCGTTCGCGCAGGCGAATGCGGTCTTCGACCAGCTTGAGCATGTCGTCCGACTCTTGCTCCAAAAGCTCAATGTCACTGTCGCGCGTGATGCGAAAGGTGGTGGCCGACAGCACCTCGAAGCCGCCGAACAACTCGGGCAGCCGCGCGCAGATGGCGTCTTCGAGCAACATGAACTCGTGCTGCCCCGGTTGCTTTGAGCCCAACGGAACCAATCGCGGCAACACTTGCGGCAATTGCACGACCGCGAACATGTGGCGCGGTCCCAAACCGCGACGTCGTTCGAGCATGGCCGCCAAATAGAGAGCGCGATTGTGATAGCGGGGATTGGGATGGCTCGGATCAATGGCCATCGGCGTGAGAATCGGAAACGCCCGATCGCTGAAGAAGCGATCGAGCGCGCTCTTCTGATCGGCATCGAGCTCATCGGGCTTGAGCAGCAGCACGCCGGCCGCGGCCAGTTGCGGCGCGACCGATTCGTTCCAGCAGCGATACTGGGCGGCCACCAGCGCTTGCGTGCGATGATGAATCAACTTGAGCTGCGTCAGCGGGCTCAAGCCGTCGGCCGCGTAGTCCTGCGGCGCGCCGTCGCCGAAGGTCTGCTCGTGCAGCCCCGCCACCCGGACCATGAAGAACTCGTCCAGATTCGAGCTGAAGATCGACAAGAACTTGACCCGCTCCAGCAAGGGATTGGTGGGGTCTTCCGCCTCTTCCAGCACGCGACCGTTGAACTCCAGCCAACTCAACTCGCGGTTGACGAAGTGCTCTGGCAGATACGCCGAATCGCCAGGCGATGGGCGTCCATCGCCGTCCATATTGGCCACGGCAAACTCTGGTGTAGGTTGAGTTTCGGTGCTCATGCCATCCAATCAGACAAAGCGGGGCTGGGACAGCGGACGGCGGCCCAATCTGGACACAAGCCGCGTCAAACCTCACAACTCAATTCTAAGTCGGCGCGACCGCGGCGAATACCGGTCTAAAGCGGCCCCTACTACACAATGGATCGCGTGAAGCTCATAACCGGCATGCGCGACAGGCGCAAAGGCGATCGCGTGTGGCTGTCGTCTCACTCCCTACTGTGAAATGACGCGGCACAGTTGACCGACGAAACGAGCGGCTAAGGCGCCTTGGGCAATTGTTCGAGCCGCAAACGCGCGCGAGCGACTTCGTCGCGCGCCCAAGTTTTGTCGCCGTACAGTTCGACGACCCCCGCGTAGATGGAGCGTGCTTTGGCCACGTCACTACTCTCGATAGCCTCTGCCCGCGCCAATTGGCGGCTGATCTGCTCCAGGTTGGCGGCTAATTGCTCTGGCGCATCGGCCTGCAATCGATCCAGTTGCCGCTCCGCCAGTTCCAGGCATTGACGCCCGCGATCGCTGATTTCCGCGTCATCGCCATAAACGGCGAGCAGCGCTTGTAGTTTGGTAATGCCTAGTTCGGGGTCGAGTTCGGCGGCGCGAATTGCCGTGGCATACGCGCGCTCGACCGGCGAGAGTTCTTCGGCGCCGCCGCGTGGGCGGCGCTGGAATTGCCGTTCCAATTTTTCCAGGTCGATCTCGGCGCGGTATCCGCGCAACTCGGGCGCGCGGTTGTCGTTGGGATAGCGCGCCAGAAATTCATCGATATCGGGGCGCGCATTGGAGAGCGCGTCGGACTTGTCGCTGGCCGCCGCCAACAGGATACGGCGGTAGAGCGCGTCGGCTGTAGGGGGCTGCAAGAAATACCAGGCGCCTGCCGCCAGACTTACGAGCGCGCCCAACAGGAGCACCGTCTGCGGAGAAATCAGCGGTCCGCGCGACGCGACTGGCGGGGCATCAACATCTTCGGTTTCTTCCACGCTGGTGAAGCGTTTGGCCGGAGATGCGAGGCTACTCTTGGTGGCGCCGACTGGCGCCGCCATCGTGGGCTGGCCCGGACCAGCCTCCTCGGCGCCAACCAACTGCACCGTGCCCGACTCGGTGTGCCCCGTGGAAGGCAACTCGCCCGGCGCCAGCGTGCGCTGCTGATGCGGAGAGGGAGCGATGCGCGTGGGGGGCAGATCGTCGTCCGAGCGCAGCTCGAAGCCCAGTTCGTCTTGCTGTTCTGGCGGTGGTGATGATTCAGCGTCGACCTGCGTACCCACCAGCGTGGCGTCGAGCGGCACGTTGGGAGTGTAGGTGAACTCCTCGTTGTCGACGTCCGCCGCGTCAAGCTCCGACCGGCGTTCGCGCCTGAGCAATCCATGCTCCATCGCCTCCAAGCGGCGCGCCAACACCATCGCCGTGGGAATCCGCCGATCGGGCTCCTTGACCAGCAAGTCGGCGACGATCTGCTCCAATTCCACCGGCGCCTCGGGCGCAAAGGTCCGCAGCGGCTCTGGCTCGGCATAGCGCTGCATGTGCAGCATCTCGGGGAGCGAGCGGGCGCGAAATGGCGGTCGGCCGGCGCATAGCGCATACATCACACAGCCGAGGCTGTAGAGATCGCAGCGATTTGTCACCGGGCGACCATCGGCCTGCTCGGGGGCCATGTACTCAGCGGTGCCGATCACGCCGCCATCGGCGGTCATCCCCGAGTGGCCAAAGAGCTTGGCGATGCCAAAGTCGGAGAGCTTGATCTCGCCGTCCGTGCTCAGCAGCAAATTGGCGGGCTTGATGTCGCGATGGATGATGCCGCGATCGTGCGCGTGTCGCAGGGCCCGACAAAGCTTGATGCTGATCTGCAGCACCTCGCGCCAGTTGAAGCGACGGCCGGCCTGCAACTCGTCTTCGAGGCTGGCGCCGTCGACCAATTCCATACCGTAAAACAAGAGGCCATCTTCTTCGCCAAATCCATAGAGGCGAACGATGTTGGGGTGCCGCAGTTTGCGCAGCGTATCGATCTCGGCCTCGAAGCGCTCGCGAAAGCCGTCGTCGCGGCCCAGCGCGGCCGAGAGCACTTTGACCGCAGCGATGATGCCGGTGTCGAGCGCTTCGGCGGCGTAGACGGTCCCCATGCCGCCGCGCCCCAGCTTACGGCCGATGCGGTAGGGTCCCAGTCGTTCGAGAGCAGCCATATTCGACCCAGCGGCGCGGCGGTGACGGATTGGCCACACGCGTGGCCCAATCAATCGTAGCAAATGCCGCGCGCCGACCGCGAGTGGCGGACGTTACGATTCACGCACTGCTGCGCATACAATTCACGTATTGCTGCGCAATTGTGGGTTAGGTGCTGCGACCGTTCAGCGACGAGGCAAAGAACACGTTCTGCAGGAGGAAGCTGGCTAGCACCCCTTCCTCGCCGAAGTTGTAGTTCTGCGCGCTGGCGCCGATATCGAGCGTGAACGTCATCTCGTCGTTGTCGGTGATCGCGCCGCCGGCGCTCCCTAAGCTCTCGGCGCCATCTTCCAAGCCGGCAGGCTGCGACTGACGGACCTTGTAAATGCCGGGCAAGAGACCGTCGAACCGGTATTGTCCGCCCGGTAAGGTGTCCATCTTCAGGCTGACCGAATCGCCAAACAACGTGGTCCCGGTCAGGGTGATTTCGACGCCCGCCAATCCAGGCTCTTGGTCGCCGCGGCTGCCATTGCCATCGACATCGCCATAGACATAGCCGGCGACGCTACCAAGGCCGAGATCGAGAATCGTGCCGGTGGCGCTTGGGCGAGCCAACTCCGCCCCCTGCACGTTGGTGAAGTTGAGGAAGAAGGTTTCGGTCGACTCGGCGATGGTGTCGCGGTTGACTTTGACCGTCACGGACTTGGTGGTTTCGCCCGGCGCGAAGACCAGTTGTCCGCTGGCAGCCTCGTAGTCGCTGCCCGGCGTCGCGCTGCCGCCGCCGGTGGCGTAGTTCACCACCACGGTTTGCCCGCTGGCCTCCGACAAGTTGATGGTGAACTCGGCGTCAGCCAGTCCTTCGGTGACGGTCGAGTCGTTGACGGTGATCACCGGCAAGGGATCGTCATTGAGGATCGTGCCGAGCGCCTGATTGCTGCCGGCCAACACGGCCGAGGTGATATTCGAGATTTTGGCGAAGAAGCGCTCGTTGGCCTCGCTGAGTGTGTCGCCATGCACCGGCACCGAGAAGGTCTTGGAAGTTTCACCGGCCGCGAAGGTGAGAGTGCCGCTCACATCGTCGTAATCCACGCCGGGCGTGGCCGTGTCGGCCTGCGTGGCAAAGTCGACGGTGACAACGCGATTATCGACTCGATTGAGCGAAACCGTGAAGACGAAGTTCTTGACGCCCGCATCTCCTTCTTCTTCCGAAACATCGCTGATCGAAACGGTGGAAGAGGGGAGAATGTTGATTAACGTGCCTTGGTAATCGACCGCCGCTGTCGGAACGGGTGAGTCGACGCCGTAGAGCGACACCTCGCTCAGAGCGCCCTCGGCCGGATTCGGCGAGAAGATGGCGTTGCCCGCGGTAAGTCCCTTGACCGGGACGCTGAACAGCAGCCGTTCGGTTGGACCGAGGGGCGTTTCGCCATCGAACCCCCCTACCTCGTCGATTTGCCCATTGACGACGTTGCCGGTGTTGCCATTGGGATAGATATCGGAGAAATCGATGGGTCCGGCGACGGCAATGCGCGACGCATCGAAGTCGACATCCAAGAAAGCGCCAAACACCCCTTGGTTCTCGCCGGTCGCACGCAGATCGAGAACGAACGCATTGATCAAGAACGTATCGCCACCAGTGATCGAAGTCAGCGGGTTACCCAACAGATCGGTGGCGGTCAAACGGATGCGGACCTGCTTTTCGACCTGCAAATCCTGGATCGTGCCGACCCCTTGGCCCTTGCCAGGGATAATCTCCGCATTGACCGGATTGCTGAGGTTGACGAAGAAGGTTTCTTCGGACTCCGACAGTCCATCGGCCTTGACCTGCACCGTGATTGTCTTGGTCAGTTCGCCCGGCGCGAACGAGAGCGTGCCGTTGGTCGGCTGAAAATCAGCCGTGGTTGCGGTGTTGGCCTGCGTGGCGTATTTGACGGTGACCGGCAGGCCGCTCGCCTGCGACAGCGTGACGGTGAAGGTCAGCGGCGTGGTGCCCGACACCGGCTCAGAAATCGGCAAGGGGCTATCGATGGAGAGGCCTGGCGGCACGTCGTCGTTGGTGATGGTGCCGATGCCTTGGGCCTTGCTGATGGTGGCGTTTTGCGCGCCGCTCAGATTGACGAAGAAGGTTTCGTTGGCCTCAAGCAACTCGTCGCCAATCACGTTGACCGTGATGGTCTTGGTGAACTGGCCGGGGTTGAAGGTGAGGTTGCCGGTCACCGGCTGAAAATCGGTGCCGCCGAAGGCCGTGCCGTTGGCCGTGGCATAGCTGACCGTGACCGGCACGCCCGGCTGGCCGACGAGCGAAACCGTAAAGACATAGGCGGTGGATCCAATGCCCCCTTCGGCCTTGGTCACGTCGTCGATAGAGAGCGTGGGGGGGCCATCGTCGTCGAGAATGGTGCCCACCCCTTGCGAATCGGCAATCACCGAGTTGGGGCTGGCGTTGGTCAGATTCACGAAGAACGTTTCGTTGGGCTCGCTCACCTGATCGCGGAAGACGCCCACCGAAATAGTCTTGGTGACCTCGCCGGGGGCAAAGGTCAATTGCCCCTGACGACTCTGAAAATCGACTTCGCCCTGCGCCGTTCCGCCCGCAGTGGCGAAATCGACGCGCACCTCCTGGGTGGCCGGTTGCGAAAGAGTGACGGTGAAGTTGAAGTTCGTGAGGCCCCCGCCGGTGCCTTCGCTTTGCGTCACATCGGTGATGGAAATGGCGGGCAGGCCGAGCACTTCAAGTTGCGTGGTTCCATACGCGATATCGGTCGCCGGAACCGGGTTGTCCTGGCCATATACGGCCACATCGCCCTCTTCGGCCGGATTAGAAATGAATGAGATAGTTCCTGGTCCTTGGGCCACCATCGGCACGGTGAATAAAAGCAACTCTTGGCTGCCGAGGGGATCGAACCCGTCGAAGGCGCCAGTGTCGTCGATGACGCCATCGGTGCTGATGTCGGATGTTTGGCCATTGGAATACGGAGGCGCGTTGAACGACACGGCGCCGGTCACGCCAGCCAAGGCGGCGTTGTACAGCACGTCGGTATAGGCGGAGAAGACGCCACCTTGTCCGCCCAGGCCGCGCATGTCGCGCACAAACACTTTGAGCTTGAAATTGCCCCCCACGCCGATGCTGGTGATGGCGTTGTCGCTCAGGTCGGTGACCTGCAAACGAATCTGCACCACGGTCGACTGCTGCGCGTTGAGCTGGTTCACCACGCGCAGTGCGTCCATCGAAGTCACCCAGCCATCGCCGTTGACATCGAGGTTTGATCCGGTCGAGGCGGGCAAACTGGCCGCCATGAGTTGCGCCTGGCCGGCAGCGGCGCCGACGCGGTAGCTGCCGACGCGATTCAACTCGTTGACGATTTGCAAGGCGTCGATCGCCGAGACGCGGCCATCGCGATTGACGTCGGTGGCGCTGAACTGCGAGGCGACAAGTCCGCTGTCGATCGCCAGCAACGCGCGATGCTCCAGCGTTTGAACGCCGGAGAGCGCGGCAAAACTGGGGCGACGGAGCGCCGGGGCATATCGAGGCTGGCGGCGCTTAAACCAATTGATGTTCATACGATCTCGTCGTGGCTAATGCGGAAGGCGACGTCGCTGCGACGCCGGCCGGTTGTTGGTCCAGTAATGCGCGTCATGCCCCAAGCCGCTGACGTCGATCGGCGGGACGTCAGTCGTTGGCTTTCGGCCGCATTCCCTGTAGCGCGATTGTCAAATGGCGCCGGTCGAACGTGTTGCGACGATCGGCGGAACATTGACGCCAACAAAGCCAGGGTAAACTGCGCTTTCCAGGACTTCAACCAACAAAGGTCGCGAATCGCCCGACTTGTTACACCCCCCATTTCGCAGGGGCAGAGGCGCCACGAACTTGCTGGCAAACGCTTGAAGCCGCCGCGATCATGGCCCCGCGCGCCAGGCGCATGCGACGCGTCGCATGGCGAAAAATCTGCGGTTGGTAGCGTTTCGGCCGGCTGGACTTCAACGAAAATAACGCTGGCGCGCGGGGGGCCGCGCGGGAAGCTGGCGGGAAAAGCTCCGCCCCTATTTGCGGCGGACCGGGACGTGGTTATTGTCGAATCTGTGGACGCGCTGGACCCAGTGCGCCCACCCAATGCCGCGAGGATGAGGACGCCTCGTAGGACCCAGGGAACGCGCGCCCCAAGACTTGGCGCCGCCCTCTTGTTGACCAAGGTTTCCATTCATGTTGCACTCGCCGAATCACAAGTCGGACGACGTCGACCAGATTTTGTTGAATGCCCAATTGCGCGACGAGCTAGAGCCATATCTCGACGACTCGCTCGTGGCGCTCAATCGCGACGAGGTTCCCACTTCGCGGGAGAACGAGTTTTTGGCCAGCATGCTGGCCTGGGAACGCGCTCCGGCGATTCCGATCAGCCGCTGGTTTGAACCGGAGTTGAGCCTGCCGGCGCCCGAAAGCCTAGACGACGCGGCGCTGCACGACCGGCTGTGGGAGACGGTGCAGCTTTTGTTCGACCAGCGCATTGTGCTGGACTTCACCGACCACCTCACCGATCGCCAGCTTTACACGCTGATCTATCGCGACATCCTGCCGAGCTTTGAGAAGCGCATTGAGGGATCGCCCGCCTGGCTGCATTGGGACTGCGCCGACGCCGGCAACGACGCCGACGCCTGGCTGCGCTACTACGCCAGCGAGGCGGAGCGCGAGGACTGGGCGGAGGACTCGGACGATTCGCTGCCTCCCAAAGAAGAACTGCCGTATCGGCGCAATTTGCCGCGCGGACCGCTATAACGGGCGGTAGCTGGACACACGCGACTCCACCTACCGCGCAGCGAAGCCGCACATGCACGACCTGGACGCCACCATCCGCGCGCGCCGCAGTGTGCGCGGTTTTATCACCAATCGCCCCGTGCCGCGCTCCGTGCTGCGCGAGGCGCTCGAATTGGCGCAGCGCGCGCCCTCGAACTGCAACGTGCAGCCGTGGCGAGTGTTTGTGGCCTCTGGCGCGCGGGTGGAGCGGCTGCGACAAACGCTGCGCAGCGCGATCGCGGCCGGCGAGACGCCGCAATCCGACGATCCCGTCGACGAGTTTCCGGGTGACTATCGCCGCTTGCAGGTGGAATGCGCGGTCGAGCTTTATCAAAAGATGGGAATTGAGCGCGGCGACCAGGCAGGACGGCTGCGGGCGTTTGTCCGCAACTTTGAGTTCTTCGACGCGCCGCACGTGGCCGTGGTGTGCATGGAAAAGTCGTATGGCCTCGGCGTAGCGCTCGATGTGGGCATGTGGGCGCAAACCTTTATGCTCGCCTTATGGGCCCGCGGTGTTAGTTCTTGCGCGCAGGCCAGCTTGCGGCTGTACCCGGCGATCTTGCGCCAAGAGCTTGGCATCGCCGACTCGCTGCGCGTGATGTGCGGCATCTCGTTTGGATACGAGGACGCTGCCGTGCCGGCCAACGCCTCGCGACAAACCCGCGAGCCGCTGGAGAAGAACGTGGTGTTCCTGGACGAGTAAGCGGTTCGCGTTCAGGCGGTCACGGCTTCGATCACGCTGACATCGGCCGTGGTGGGGATGATCCGCGACAGCTTCAAGCCAGCCGCGCTGAACAACTGGCGATACTCCGCCGCAGTGCGTTCCTTGCCGCCGGGCATGACGAGCATGTTCAGGTCGAGCATGGGGCCGAAGTTCGACTTGAGGTCATCGCCAAGGACGATCTCGATTAACAGCACGCGACCGCCGTCCGCCATCGCCCGGCGACAGTTGTCGAGAATGGCGATCGAACGTTCGTCGTCCCAATCGTGAATGATGTGCCGCATCAAATACGCGTTGGCGCCGGTTGGCACGTTCTGGAAGAAGTCGCCCCCCACGGCCCGACAACGATCGGCGATGCCCGCCTCGCGAAGCTTGTCGCGATTGCGATCGACCACATGCGGCAGATCGTACAACGTGCCGCGCAAGTTGGGATAGCGCGCGAGCACCATCGACAGGAGCGTGCCATTGCCGCCGCCGACATCGACGAGGTGATCGATGCCAGAAAAATCGTAAGCTTCGATCATGGCGGCCGTTTCGCGCCCATGAATGGCGGTCATGGCGGCGTCGAAATTAGCGCCGGCAGCGGGATGCTTGGCCAGATAGTCAAAAACCGGTTCGCCGTAAACATGATCGAAGGCTGGCTTGCCCGTTTGGAGGCTGTAGAGCAGTTCGCCCCAGGCGCGATGATGCTCCTCGCCGATCATGATGGCCATGGCGCGCTTCGAGTCGGGATGGCCTGCGCGAAGCAGTTCTCCGACCGGCGTCAGCGCGAACCGATCGCTCGCATCCTTCTTGAAGAGGCCCAGTCCGACCAACGCGCGCAGCAGGCGAAACAGCGGCTCGGCCAGCATGCCGGTTTCTTGAGCCAACTCGGCCGCGGTTTTTGGGCCGCCGGCGATGCGTTCGGCCAGGTCCAATTTGGCCGCGGCATAGATCGCCTGCGTGACCCACGAGGCGGTGAGCATTTGTTGCAACGACTGCGCAGGAGTCGGCGTGGCCGCGTTCGGCATGGGCGCGTACCCTTTGAATGAGAATGCGGGGACTACTTGGGGGCCATGCGAATGGCGCCGTCGAGACGGATGGTTTCGCCATTGAGCATGATGTTTTCCACGATGTGTCGCACCAACGCGGCGAATTCGTCGGGTTCGCCCAGCCGCGGCGGAAACGGCACCTGCTGGCCAAGCGACTGCTTGGCTTCATCCGGCAACATCGCCATCAGTGGCGTGTTGAATAGGCCCGGCGCGATCGTCACGCAGCGGATGCCAAAGCGGGCCAACTCGCGGGCAATCGGCAGGGTCATGCCGACAATGCCCCCTTTCGAGGCCGAGTAGGCCGCCTGGCCAATCTGTCCGTCGAACGCCGCCACCGAGGCGGTGTTGACGATCACGCCGCGCTCGCCCTGCGCGTTCGGCTGGCCCTGGCTCATGAGCGCCGAGGCCAGTCGAATTACGTTGAAGGTGCCGATGAGGTTCACCTTGATGACGACCGA
Organism: Pirellulales bacterium; assembly: GCA_019694455.1. Taxonomy (NCBI): domain Bacteria; kingdom Pseudomonadati; phylum Planctomycetota; class Planctomycetia; order Pirellulales; species Pirellulales bacterium. The sequence goes on along the minus strand of JAIBBY010000007.1, from coordinate 69,902 downwards.
AAACACCTCCAGGTTGTGCGGCCCGTCCTTGGCCAACACCCGCATCGCCGTGCCGATGCCGGCGCAATTGATCGCCCCTTGCAGCCCGCCAAACTCCTTGCGGGCCAGTTCCACGGCGGCCGTCACGGCGGCTTCGTCGGCCACATCGGTCTTGGCAAAGCGCGTCTTGGCGCCAAGTTCCTTGGCGAGCGCCGCGCCTAGTTCGTCGTTCAGATCGCAGATCACGGCGTTGCCTCCCGCCGCGACCAAGTTGCGGACCGTCGCCGCGCCCAGGCCCGAAGCGCCGCCTGTCACTAGAAACGTGTTGCCTTGCACCTGCATCGATCGAGTTCCCTTGTAGCGAATGAAAAGAGGCGCACCATCGCACATGTCGCCAGCGCGTAGAGGCTACTGCTTGAGCCGGCGCGTCGCAAGTCGCGCTGGACTAGAAGCGCTCGGCAACGTGCTCGAATTGCCGCGCGATGGAAGCCCGCGGAATCTCCACGGGCATGGGCTGCAGGTCGTAGGGAATCTCGCGCCCATGTGTCTTGATCGACTTGGTTTGCACGCTATTCGCCTGCGTGGCGCCTGGCGCGGCCGACTGCGCGCCGAATTGCCGCATGATCTGATTGATGGCCGGGTGCAGTTCGGTGCGTCCGTCGGCCAATTGATTGCCAATGGAATCGAACGATCCAACACAGACCACGCTGGAATACCGGTCATGGAACTCGTACGCCTCCACCCCCTTGGCGCGCAGCGCAGCGACCATGTCATGCGCGTCCTCGGCGGCATGCACCAACTTGCTGGTCATTTGCCGCCCGCTTTCGATTTCTTTGATCTTCTTGGGATCTATAATCACTTCGCCGGTGAACGTGGCCACGCGCACGCTGTAGCGCTTTTTGCAATCGAGCAGGCTGAATTTCAGCCCCTCGTTCATCTGCACGGTTTCGCGATCGAGGCCGTTGGGCACAAAGTACTCGCGCGGGAGCAACGGGTTGGTGGTGACGAACGCGTTACCCAGCGGACCGCGACCGGCTTTGACGTTTTCGATGAACGCCGACCGATTCTCGTCGACAAAGCCCGATTGAATCTGCTTCTGCATAAAGCGCAAGGCGGCGAGCGGTCGGCTGACCTGCTTGCCCTCTTTCATTTTGAGGCAGTCGGGCGAGAGTTCCTTGATGCGATCCAGGTCGCGCTGGGCTTGCGGATCGTCAACGGCGGGATAGTCGCCCACCAGCACGGCGATCTCGCTGATTTCCTCGCCGCTCTGATACTTCATCTTGCGCGGCTGACCGTTGCGGTCGTAACCCAGTGTGCCGGCGTCGGCCAGATCGATCGACATGGCGTGCATGTACGCCGGCAGTTTGTAGCGCTTGCGAATCTCCAGCACCAGCTCGCGGGCTTGCTTCTCCGCTCCGTCGCCGGAAAACGTCACCGCCAAGATCATCCAGGGCCCGTTCGTGTCCTTGAGCGAATAGGTCCTTTCTGGATTCGCATCGATCCGCTTGAAGCTGATCAGATCCCACGGCGCGGCAAGCGCGTCGCAGGCGAGCGCTGCCACCGTGCCGAGCAGCAAGCAACGGACCAGCGCCGTTCGCAATTTTATGGCTGACATCAAACTCAATTTCCGCGGTTTTATCGCGCGACTGGCTAGCGACTTTTAGTCCGCCCCAAGCGGGCGGGGAACGGTATCAAATGCCGCTGGGACGTTCCAGACCGCTTTGGCTCATGTCCCAGTCGGCAAGTGATTTTCCGCGTCCGTGCGCGGCCTCACCGCGGACTTGAATCTGCGGCCGCCGGAGGGGCCTTGCCCAGTTGGTAACTGTTCATTTCCCCACCATTGGGCAACTTGCTAGCTATTTGCATCTCATGTGCTAGAAACGACTAACACTCATCTCGTTCTCGGCTCGCGCCGCCAGTGCTCCTCCCAGGAGTTAGCGAGTCCGAGGGCAAATACCAACAGGAACCACATGCAGTCACACCACCTGTGGTGCGCGCTGGCGGTCAGCGTTGCGCCAACTCTCGCTCTTGCGCAGACTTACACTCGTAACTTTGATACCGTGACCTCTCTAGCACGCGACGCAGTAGCTGGCGCCAATGTCGCGGAGGCCGTGCCAGGATTCGAAATCTTGCTGATGCACCGCGGCGAGGTCGTTTTCAATCAGTCCTTTGGCTACTGGGCGAGCGGTCAATCGACGCATATCGATTCCGCAACCAAAACGTTGTCTGGCGCCGCAATCATGGCGCTGACCGACCAGCGGCCCGGCTTCTCGCTCGACTCCCGGCTGAGCCAGTATCTACCGCAATTCACCGACGCCAAGGCCGAGATCACCATTCGCGACGCGTTTGCGCATACGTCAGGTCTGGGCTACACGTCGTATGCGATCACCGATCCCGACCTCACCTTGCAGGAGTCGGCCAGCCAATTGGCTGCCGAGCCGATTTACTTTCCGCCGGGCACTGCGTTTGTGTATGGCGGCGTGTCGATGCAGGCGGCCGGCGCGGCGGCCGAGGTCGCCAGCGGCATGTCTTGGAACCAGTGGTTCCAGCAGCGCATCGCGGCGCCGCTGGGACTTGAGGTAACCGAGTACGCCAAGACCACCGAAAGCAACCCCTGGATTGGCGGCGGCGCCGTCAGCACGGCGCCCGAGTTCGCCCGGTTCATGGAAATGCTGCGCAGCGGCGGCGCGATGGACGGGCAGCAGGTGCTGTCCGCAAGCGCGGTGCAGGCTATGTTCACTCGCCAGACGGCGCTCGATGTGGATGTGCGCTACACGCCGCTCGGCGCGAGCGCGGACTATGGTGTGGGCGTGTGGCTCGACGAGCGCGATGCGCAAGGAAACCTCATTGGCGCGATGGCGGCCGGCGCACGAGGGTTCACCAGTTGGATCGACTTCGATGATGAGATGGTGGGCGTTTTCGCCACAGAATACACGCCGTTCGACAACATTCAGGCTTTGCAATACGCGATTCGGGCCGCGGCGGCCGCTGTGCTGGACGCGCCACTGGTTCAAGTGGGAGACGCCAATCTCGACGGCCGAGTCGACGGCGCCGATTACACCGCGCTGGCCGATCATCTCTATACGCTGAACCCCGGCATCGCGGGGGGCGACTTCAACCAAGATGGACTCGCCAATGGCGCCGACTATACCTTGTGGGCCGACGCGTTCTTTCCCTTGCCAGGGGGCGCGTTGGCCGTGCCCGAACCGGGCGCGTTGAGCCTGGCGGGCATGGCGGTCGGCACGCTGCTCATCGCGCGGCGAGCGCTTCAACGTGGAGGCGTCAGCGGGGGCATTTCTTCCTCGAAGACGGGTCGCTCTCGTCGGGCGGGCTCCAGTTGAGCGGGGCGAGCGCGGCCGCGGACAAACACCCAACTGGGGCGTCGCGATTGACTATCGCGCGGCTTCGACGATTGCGCGTCGGGAGTGGGCGCAAGCGCCGGCGGCGGCAACACGATTTCACCCTCTGGCTGAACGGGTGGATTGATAGCTGGCGTTGACTCCGGCGGCACTCCCCTGAATGGGAAGCCATGTTCATCGCGCGGCGCAAGCGCGGGTTGGGTGGGGACTGGATGAAATTTAGGAAAGTCTCCGTGTCCCGCAGGCGGCGCTTCTTCCTCGGCCGCGGACTCGGCGGCGCAATCATCGCATTGGCGGCGGCAGTCGCCACCACAGGCGCCGCAGCAGCCAGCGCCAAGACCCCAGTGGGCGCAGATGTGATCCAGTCCCAGCGACAAGGAGCAATTCAGCGACCGCATACATTGACACCCCATGCTCGACGCCAGGAGCGCTGCCAGCAGCAGGGTCGACGCGAAGGCTCGAAAATTGATGGGGTGTTTTCGCATCCGTGCGAACCAGGCATCTCGATGGCGATGTCGCCTGTTTCTTCTTTCGTCCGGTAGCCCCGGCAAGATTAGAAGAATCGACAGCGTCGCCGTAGGTTCAGCAATTTGCGTACGCCGCGTAGTCCACGCGGTAATCTGAGGCGACAGGGACTAGCGTGCTCAAATCTGTCCTGATACGCTCAACCGCTCGCAACCCTTTTTGTTTTCCCAGCTTGTGGAGTGCGGTGGACGTGAAACGCAGCATACTTGGGATCGCCATTGGTATCGCCTTGCTGGCAACTCGCGCGCCAGCGCAAGATCCGCAACCGGCGGCGCTCAAGCCAATGGTCGTGCTGGTGGCGTCTAGCTATCAGGGACTCATTGCCGATTTGCAGTTCATTGGCAAGTCGCTCAACGATGATTACTACATCGATCGCCTCAACGCGCTGGTGGACAAGGTCTTTCAGACCAAGGGACTGAAGATCAACAACCTCGGCGCGATCCATGCCGAGAAGCCGCTGGGGTTTGCGATCGTCACCGATGGCACGAACGTCATTCCGATCAGCATGATCCCGCTTTCTGGCGACGCGCAGCAACTGTTTGCCGCGCTGGCGCCACTGCTGGGCCCGGTGCAGGCAGAGGGAGAAATCTTTGCCGTCAAGCAGGGCCCGTTCGCAGGTCATGTGAAGGTCCAGGATGGCTGGGCCTATTTCGCGCAATCACCTGAGCATTTGGCGGCGCTGCCCGACCCTGCAATAGTGTTCGGAACGCTGCCGCAAAGCTACGACATGGCCATGCAATTCAATGCGCAGAACATACCAGAAGTGTTCCGCGATTTGGCCATCGACCAGTTGCGCGTCTCGCTGGAGAACGTGGGCGCCAAGGGCCCCGACGAGAGCGACGCGCAGTACGCGTTTCGTCAGCAATTGGGGCTATTGCGGTCGCAACTGGTGAAGCGGGGGCTCGGCGAGTCCGAGTCGACGACGATCGGCCTGACAATCGACGCGGATCAGAAAAACCTGCGGGGCGAAATGATCGTCAGGCCACTGGCCGAGTCGCCGTTGGCGGCGCACCTTGCCGAATTACACGATCTGAAAACCCGCTTTGGCAACGTGCTGGTGGCCGATGAGAAGTCGATCCCCTCGCTGCTTATGAATATGACCGGCCCGCTCGACAAGGGCTCGATCGATGAGTATGTGGGGCAGGTCAAAGCATACGGCGATCTGGTCGCCGCCATTCTCGACAAATCGACCGAGGTGAAATCGGACGAGGAACGCGCAATCCTCAAGGAGCTAGCGGCCAGCATGGTCGAAGTGGCGCGAGGCACTGTGGAATCGGGCAATCTGGACGTGGCCGTGCAGATGGTGGAAAAACCACAGCGCAGTCTGGTCGTCGCGGCCCGCGCGGCGGATGGCAGCAAGCTGCAGACGATTGTCGACAAGATTGGCGAACTGGCGAAGGGAGACCCCGGCTTTGCCTCGGTGAAATGGAACGAGGCTGATGCGGGCGGGGTGGCAATTCACAGTCTGAAACTGACGATCGAACCGAAGTCGCAGTTAGAGGAATTAGCCAAGCTCTTCGACGGCGAAATCAAGCTATCGGTGGCGGTGAAAGACGACAATCTTTGGTTCGCCGTAGGGAAGCAGGGAGTGGATTTGATCCGCCGCACGCTCCAGCTGAGCGAAGTGGACACCCCGCCGATGCAGGCCAAAATGAAATTGGCCCCTATCATGCGGATGGGTGGACAGCTCAACGAAGAACCACAATTGCGCTCGGCCATTGCGCTGCTAACCACGCAATTGCGTGGCGCCGATCACGCGCAGATGACGGCCACCGTGGAAGATGGCTCGCTCGTTGTTCGCGGAGAGGCGGGGCAAGGCGTGGTAAAGCTGATGGGCGCCGTGACTCAATTCGCGGGGCTCATTTTGGACATGCAGAAGACGAATTCGAAGCCACAGAAAGCCAAGTAGTTTCGCCCATCCGCGTCGTATTGCCGAGTCCGGTCCTCCTATTCTTCGCGAGCTTGCAAACCATGAGCGATGCCGTATTGGTCACCGCGGAAATGCGCGGCAAGGTGAAATGGTGCTGCTTCAATCGCCCCGAGGTGAAGAACGCCATTACACCGGAGTCGGCCGATCGGATGCGCGAGCAAATTGAGAGCGCGCCGGCCGAAGGGGCGCGCGTGATTGTCATCACTGGCAACGGCGGCTCGTTCTGCTCCGGCGCCGATCTCAAGGCGCTGGCGCCGGTGATGGCCGAATTCAAAGGGGTGAAGGAAATTCTGGTCAATCATTATCACAAGCTGGTGCGAGCGATGGTCGGCTCGCCCCTGCCGGTAATCGCGGCCGTGGGGGGCGCGGCGGCCGGCATCGGCAGCGACATCGCCCTGGCGGCCGACATTCGATTGGCTAGCGAACATGCCTTCTTCGCCGAAATCTTCGTGAACATTAATCTCGTCCCCGATGGCGGCGGCAGCTTCAACCTGCCGCGACTCGTGGGACTGGGGCGCGCCTTGGAGATGGCTTTCACCGGTCAACGTGTGCCGGCTCAGGACGCGGCCCAGTGGGGATTGGTCAACCATGTCTACCCGGCTGGGCAGTTTGAGAGCAAGGTGCAGGAGTTCGCCGCGCAACTCGCGGAAAAGGCGCCATTGGCCATGGCGCGCTCCAAACGCCTGATGCGCGCATCGGTCGACGGCGGCTCGTTAGAGGCGGCACTAGCGGCTGAGGCCGACACTCAGGAAGAGTTGATCGGCACGCACGATTTCCGCGAAGGGGTCGTCGCCTTCTTGGAAAAGCGCCCCGCGCGGTACGAAGGCAAATAAAGCGACTACATCGCCGCGGGCGGGTGGACCAGCGTCCAGTCGAACGCCTCCTGATACGCAGCGCTGAGGGCTAGTACGCGCGCCTCGTCGAAGCGGCCTCCAACGATCTGCAAGCCGACCGGCAGGCCGCTGGCGGACATGCCCGCCGGCAGGCTGGCGGCGGGCTGACCAGTCATATTGAACGGCACGCAATAGCTGAGCCAAAACAGGCTGCGCTGCGGCGCGCCGTTCAATTCCTTGGGACCCAGCGTGCCATTCTGTGGCGCGGTAATCGAGGCGGTCGGCGTGAGCAGCGCGTCGTATTGAGCGAATAGCGGCGCCAAGCGCTCTAAATAATCGTCGCGCGCCCAATTGGCGCGAATCAAATCCTGAAAGGTTAACCGCTGCGCTTGATCGTAGATCTTACGATTGGCGGGAAACACCGCGTCGCGCCAAGCCTCGCGCGCCGTTTCCATGGCGGTCGCCGCCTCGCAGAGCACAATTTGTTGTTGCGCCGGGCCCAGATCGGGCAGGTCCAGCGCCACTTCGTCGACCACGCAGCCCAGGTCTTCAAATCGCAGCGCTGCCTGTTCGCAAATTTCCAGCACCTCGGCGTCGGCCGCCAGATCGCCAAGCCGAGGGCACCAGGCCAGCTTCCAACCGCGAGGTTCATATCGACAGGCCGCCACAAACGATTCTGCAGGCGCGGGCAACGACTGCCGGTCGGCCGGATGAGGTCCCGATAACACGTCGAGCGCCAGCGCGGTGTCTAGCACATTGCGCGACAACACCCCCTGATGCGACAGCGACTCCCAACCGCGCGGGAAGGCCACGTGCGGAATGCGGCCCATCTGCGGCTTGAGACCATAAATGCCGCAAAATGCCGCCGGAACGCGAATCGACCCGCCACCGTCGCTGCCGGTGGCTAATGGCCCCATGCCACAGGCGACCGCTGCGGCCGAGCCACCGCTCGATCCGCCGGTATTACAATCCGCCTGCCACGGATTGTGCGAGTCGCCAAAAATGGAATTGGCCGTGAGCGGTACGAGGCCAAACTCCGAGGTGTTGGTCTTGGCAAACAGAATCGCGTCGGCGGCGCGCAACCGTTCGACAATCGGATGATCCCACTCGGCGACGAAATCTTCGTACAGCTTGCATCCAAACGTGGTGCGGACGTCGGCCATCAGGTGCAAATCCTTCACGCTCACCGGAACCCCTGCCAAGGGCCCCACCGGCTCGCCCGCCGCAATGCGACTTTCGAGGGCCAACGCCTGCGCGCGGGCCGATTCGTCGAGCCGAGTAATGAGTGCGTTGACGCGCGGATTTACGCGATCGGCCTGCGCCAATACAGCTTCCAATGGCTCCCGCGGCGACAGGCGCCCGGCGCGGACCTGCCGAGCGATCTCCGAGGCCGACATCCAGCACAGCTTGTTCGACATACTTGCTCCCAACAGTCGTGTGTTGGCCTATCGTACCTACTGCGAGCCAAGAACGACTAGAATGATCCGCAGTCGTCACCTACTTGGACCGCCCAACGCCATGCTGAATCCCGCGCTTTCGATCCTTGTTTCGCTAATAGCCGTGCCCCCCATGAGCGAGCCCCGGTATCCTTTTTTCGAACCGCTCGATCCCCCCAGACGCTGCCAGGTGATCGCTCATCGCGGGGCGGGGCTACTGGCGCCGCCGAACTCCCCGCCGGCCATTGAGCAGGCGATCGGCGACTTGTGCGAGTGGATCGAGATCGACGTGCGCTTGACGCGCGACGGACAACATGTGCTCTGCCATGCCGAGACGGTCGACGCGTGTAGCGATGGACACGGCCGTGTCGCCGATCTGACCTGGGATGAGATCAAGAGACTCGACACCGGCGCATGGTTCGCCAAGCGATACTCGGGAACTCGTATGCTCGGCCTTTCCGACTGCCTCTCGCTAACCAAGGGGCGAGCTAACTTGTGGCTCGACTGCAAGCAAATCGATCCGGCGCGGCTGCTGGAAGAAATTCACTCGGCGGATATGGAGCGGCAAGTACTGATCGCGGCGCCGCCCGATGTGCTGCGCAAGCTGCGCGAGCTATCCGGCGGGCGCATGGCCGTATCGCTGGCGTGGAGCGCCAACGCCGAATTCGAGAAGCAGGTCGACGAACTCAGACCCGCCGCGGTTGAGATCGCCGCCAGCGAGTTGTCGCGCGAGCGCGTCGCCCAGTTGCATGCGCGCGGCGTGCGCGTCATTGCCAACTGCCTCGGCGCCGCAAATGATTGTCGCGCCAACTGGTTGCTTGCCCTCGCCAACGAGGCCGATCTGGTGCAAACCGATTTGCCCGAGGAGTTTCTGGCGACCGACATCTTCCACCGCGAGCGTGCCTGGCCGGTGCAGTTCTCGTTGCACCGCGGCGCGCTGCGCTACGCTCCGGAGAACACCTTGCCCGCGTACGACAAAGGCGTTCGGCTGGGGGCGCACTATCAAGAATTCGACGTGCGCTCGACGCTCGATCAGCACTGCTATCTATTGCACGACGCCACCCTGAACCGCACCACCAGCGGCGAGGGCCCCATCTCGCAGGCACGCGCCGACGCGATCGAGCGACTGGACGCCGGCGGTTGGTTCGCCCCGCAATTTCGCGGCACTGGCGTGCCGTCGCTCGACGATTTTCTGGCACACATCCAAGAGCGGTCGCTGTTGTACTTCGACGCCAAAGCCATCTCGCCGGAGCACTTGGCGCGGGCGTTGGAGCGCCACAAGCTGACCGAGCGGGCCGTGGTTTTTCAGGGGCCGCAATACCTGGCACGGCTGCGCCGCTTGGCGCCAACAATCCGCGTCATGCCGCCGCTCTATCGGGCCGATGCGCTTGATGCGCTGGTCGAGCGATTGCATCCTTATGCGCTGGATGTGTCCTGGGAGGCGCTTTCGGCGGAATTGATCCGTCAATGTCATGACCGTGGAGTTCGCGTCTTCGCCGACGCGATGGGCGAGACCGATCGCGCCGAGTCGCACTTGCAGGCGATCGAATGGGGCATCGATCTCATCCAAACCGATCGGCCGACGCAACTGTACCGCGCGGTGGAACTTTATTGCGCCAAACATCCACAGCCGGCGGCAGCGGCCCATTGACACGACGCCGCCTCGGCTTACAAATGCGCTGCTCCCCCTTGCTGTCTCCAACCTGGCGATTTCCCCACGATGCGACTAGCTCTGATCGGCGCCGACCCACAAGTGAACGCGCTGCTCGAACGCGTGCTTGACGATCCAGAGCACCAGGTAGTATGGGCGACGGAATCGACCGCGCTGGCGCCCGCGGTGCGCGGCAAAATCGGTCGCGCCACTATTGATGAGCATTGGGAGACGCTGCTCGCGGGGCGCGTAGCCGACGCGGTGATCATAGCGCGCGGAGAACCCGATCTGCGGGCCGAGCAACTGCGCAAACTGTCGCAAAGCGGCGTGCCGCTGATCGTCTCGCATCCTGCTCACCCCTCGATGCTGGTGTGCTACGAGATCGACATGATCCGCCAGGAATCCGGCGGCGCGGTGGCCCCGTTGACGCTCGTCAGCGATTCAAGCGGGTATATGCGTTTGCTCTTTGCGCATGGCAAGGGAGTGCTAGGCAACTTGGAGCAAGTGGTTATCGAACGCCAACTGGCAGACCGCTCGCCCGAGTCAGTGCGCGCGCGCTTTGCCTACGACATGGATCTGGCGCGCCCCTTTACGAGCGATCTGACGCGACTCTCCGCCATGGCGCCCACCAGCGAGCCGGCCGGATACGCCAATCTAGGCGTGCAGCTATCGGGCCCCGCTAATGTGCTCACGCGCTGGTCGGTCGCCGCGGTCGAGACTGCGCCGGGCGCCAAGTGGACGCTCGCTGGTCCGCGCGGGCGAGCGGTGCTTATCTTGCCAGACGAAGGAACGGCCCGGCTCGATGTGCAGTGGGAAACCGGCAACGACACCTATGAGTTTCAGCCCGCCGATGGCGCGGAGGCCGCCATGACGCGATTGCAGCACGAACTGTCGGACGGCAATCGGGCATCGCGCTGGCCGCTGGCCTGCCGCGCGGTGGAACTGGCCGACTCCATACAGCGGAGTCTGGAAAAAGGGCGCACCGTCGAGCTACATCAAGAGGATTACACCGAAGACAACACCTTCAAGGGGGCGATGACCTCGCTGGGCTGCGGCCTGTTGTGGGGGTCGCTCTTGGTGCTGGTCATTGGCGTCGTGCTGGCCGGCTTTGGACTGGGTTTCGCGGAGTATTGGCCGCAACTGGTTTTGGTCGTGCTGGGCTTCTTTTTGTTGCTGCAATTTTTGCGGTTGGCAATTCCCCCCAAGAAGCACACAGTCGCCGCCGATCCGCCAGCGCATCCAGACACACTCCAGACCTCGGATACTAAACAATGAGCGAAAACCGCTTCGCCGGCAAAGTGGCGATTGTGACTGGCGGTGGACAAAGCATTGGCCGCGCCTCGTGCGAGGAGTTCGCCGCCGAGGGCGCCGCGGTCGTGATCGCCGAGCGCAACGCGGACGCCGCGCGTGAAGCGGCCGCCATGATCAAATCCGCCGGTGGCCAAGCGCTGGCCGTGGTGACCGACGTGTCGGACGAGGACAGTGTTCGGCACATGGTCGAGTCAGCCGTGCGGGAGTATGGCCGCGTCGATATCCTGGTCAACAACGCCGCGGTGTTTGTCTTGCGCGGCATCGAAGCCACTAAAGAGGAGTGGCATGAAATTCTCGATGTCAACGTGATTGGTCCTTCGCTCTGCGCCAAGCATGCCGTGCCCGAGATGCGCAAAGCGGGGGGCGGAGCGATCGTGAACCTCGGTTCAATTTCGAGTTTCATCGCGCAGTCCGGCTTTCTCACCTACAACGCCACCAAGGGGGCGGTCGCTCAAATGACGCGCTGCATGGCGCTCGATCTGGCGGCCGACAACATCCGCGTGAACGCGGTTTGCCCGGGCACCGTTTGGAGCCCAATTGTCGAGCGACTGACGCGCGAGCGCGGCATGGATCGCGCGCAGGCCGAGTCGCATCCCGAATATGGCGGCTCGCACATGATTCAGCGGATGGTCGAGCCACGCGAAATCGCCCGTGCGATTCTCTTTTTGGCGTCAAGCGACGCCTCGTTCATCACCGCCGAAAATCTGATGGTGGACGGCGGGTACGTCTCCAAATAACGACGTAGCCTTGTAAAGCGAAGTGTTAGGCCGCCGCCTGCCGAGCACTTGCCGGCCTACGGTCGGCGCAGTCGCTACGACCGGACGGCGAATCGATCCTGTCGCAGTATTGCCGTGCTGCCCGCCGCGCCGGCGCCTTCGAAACCCGCGAGCCTGTGATGACGCCCCGTCGGATTCTGGAACTGGACGGACTGCGCGGCCTGGCCGCGCTGGCCGTGCTGTTGTTTCATTACACGGTGCGTTACGACCAACTATTCGCGCCGCGCCGCCAAGCGGGCTTTCGGTTCACTGTGGGCGAATGTGGCGTGATGCTGTTCTTCATGATTAGCGGCGTGGTGATATTGCTCACGCTCGAACGCTCCGGATCGACGTTCGATTTTTGCTGGAACCGCGTCACACGACTATATCCCGCCTATTGGGCGGCGATCCTCGTCACCATGCTCGTCGTGCATTGCGTTGGTCCAGCGCAACTGGCGGTTGGCTGGCGTGACGCCGCGTTAAACCTGACCATGCTCCAAGGCCTGCTCGGCGTTAGTTACGTCGACGGCGTCTATTGGTCGCTGGAAGTCGAACTGGTCTTTTACGCCACGATATTGCTGGTTTGGAAGGTGCTGGGACCAGCGCATCTGGCGGCCACCGTCGTGGCGGGCTTGGCGCTCTCGCTCTTGGCCCATTTCGGAATTCCGGCCCTGCCGCCCGCACTTGCCAGTACCGCCTCCGGGCTATCCACGCGGATCGGCCTGCCATATCTGCATCTCTTTGCACTTGGAATCGGCATGTACCTCTGGAGGTTTCAAGGTCGCCAGAGGACCGGTGCGACGATGGTGGCGAGCGCCGTGATTGCGCACACCTGGGAACACGGCTGGCAGGAGGGCGCGATCATAGTGGTGCTGGCCGTTTCGCTTTGGTTGGCGCTCAATGGGCGCTTTACCATCTTGGCAGCCGCGCCGCTGGTGATGTTGGGCAACATCTCCTATGCGCTCTATTTGACGCATCAGAACATTGGCTACTGCGTGCTGCACGCGCTTGACAATACTGGCTGCAACGCGCATCTGGCCATCGCGGCGGCGATTTTTGTCTCGCTGCTGGCGGCCGGCGCGCTCACCTACGGCGTCGAGCGTCCTGCCTTGGCATGGCTGCGAACGCGGGCGCGAAGCAAGAGGCTGTTGCCGACCACCGACACGCTGCTGAGCGCCATGGCGGCCGCGGCGGCGACCGGCGGCAAGGCGAAACCGATCGGCGCCAGCGCACCGGCGGCTAGCGGCAATAGCAGCAGGTTGTAAACGAACGCCCAGCCGAGGTTCTGGCGAATGGTGCGCACGGTCGCTCGCGCCAAACGCACGGCGTCCGCCGTCAGGCGAAGATCGGGGCGCATCAGCACCAGATCGGCCGTTTCGATCGCCACATCGGCGCCAGAGCCGATCGCGATCCCCAGATCGGCCGCGGCCAAGGCGGGGGCGTCGTTGATGCCGTCGCCGACCATGGCGACCACCTCGCCGCGCTCACGCAGTCGCCGCACTTCTTTCTCTTTGTCTTGCGGCAAGACTTCGGCCGATACCTTATCGATGCCGACGGCCCGCGCCACCGCCTCGGCGGCCAGACGATGGTCGCCGGTCAACAGTCGCACCGACAACCCCAGCGCGTGCAGTGATCGAATCGCCTCGGCGCTGTGGGGGGCCACCTGATCGGCCACCGCGATGATGCCGAGCAGCTTGGCGCCGCGCGCCACCAGGAGCGGTGTTTCGCCATTGGCGCGCAGGCGCGCCAACTCGTCGCGCGCCGCGGTATAGTCGACCTGATGCTCGCGCATCAAGCGCTCATTGCCCACAAACACCAGGCCGCCATCGAGCGCGGCGTAGATCCCCCCGCCGGCCACCACCCGCGCTTCCTGCGCGACAGCCAGCGGCACATGACGGGCTTCGGCCTCGGCCACTATGGGCGCGGCCAGCGGGTGTTCGCTCAAATGTTCGGCGCCCGCCGCCACCGACAAGACTTCCTCAATGGCAACGCCCGGTTGCGGCACGATCTGAGTGACCTTGGGGCGTCCCTCGGTGACAGTGCCTGTCTTATCGAGCACCACCGTGGTCAGTTCTCCCGCCGCCTCCAAGGCCCGCGCGTCCTTAATGAGAATCCCCTTCTCCGCGCCTCGGCCGCTGGCTACGAGAATGGCGGTGGGCGTCGCCAATCCTAACGCGCAAGGACAAGCGACCACCAGCACCGCCACCGCCGCGTTAACGGCCCGCGCCACGTCGCCGGTCAACGACAGCCAGGCCACCAGCGTCGTGGCCGCGATGACGAGCACCGCCGGCACAAAGTAGGCGATCACTCGATCTGCCAATCGCTGCGCGCCAGCCTTCGATTCTTGCGCTCGCTGCACCAGTCGCACCACCTGGGCCAGCGAGGTGTTGTCGGCCAGTCGTGTCACCCGCGCCGTGAGCGCCGCTTGTTGATTGATCGTCCCCGCGAAGATCGAGTCCCCGGGGCGCTTGTCGACCGGAATCGACTCGCCGCTGAGCCATGACTGGTCCACCGCCGAACTGCCGGAGGTCACCTCGGCGTCGAGCGGGACTTTCTCGCCGGGCCGAACCAATATGACGTCGCCAACCGCCACGCTATGCACGCTCTCGTGGGTGGGGCGCCCATCACGAAGCACGACCGCTTCAGGCGGCGACAAATCCAGCAGTTTGCGAATGGCCGACGACGCTCTGCCTTTGGCGCGCGCTTCGAGATACTTGCCCAGGGTGATGAACGTGAGAATCATCCCCGCGTCCATGAATTCCATTCCCTGACCCGACTGGCCGGTAACGTGCTGCCTCTGTAAGAGCGTGGCGACCCCGGCCCCATAGGCCGCGGTGGCGCCGATGGCGACCAGGGTATCCATATTGGTCGAGGCATGTTTGAGTCGCCGCCAGGCGCCAACATAAAACGGCCATCCCAGATACGCCTGCAAGACCGTGGCCAGCGCCAATGCCCCCCAGCCATGCGCGAAGTTGGAGATGGCTCCAAAATGCGCTAGCACCAACGGCGCCAAAAGCGCGAGTCCCGCAGCAACGCGTCGGCCCCAAGCGCGGCGCTCGCGGTCGGAATGTTCCCAATTGACCGCCGGCTGCCCCGTCTCGACCAACTTGGCGCGATAGCCCGATCGCTCCACCGCCTTGACCAGGGTCGATAACTCCGTGGCGGCCGGGTCGATCTCGACGCGAGCCTGTTCGGTGGTCAAATTCACGTGAGCGCTGACGACACCGGGCGCGCTGGCGAGCGCGTTTTCCACACGCGCCACGCAACTGGCACAATGCATCCCTTCGATGTTAAGCGTCATTTCGGCCGCTGCTGGCGCTGGCGTCGTGGGGGCCTTTGGCGCTGGCTTTCGTTTGGAAACTCGGATGGTGTCGCCAAGCGAGCGGACACGCACCGTGTTCGACAAAGCGGGATCAAGCTCCTCCGCTGGCTCTTTGCTCGACGCTGGCGCCGAGAGCTGTAGCTCAACCAAAGGCAAATGAGGCGCGGCGACTCCTGTCACTCGGTAGCCGGCCTGCGCCACGGCCGCGGCCAGATCATCGGGCGAGGGTCCGTCGGCGGCAATCTCCACCATTGCCCGCCGCTGCGGAAAACTGACGCTCACTTCCGCGACGCCAGGAAGCTTTGCCAGCGCGCGACGGAGCGTTTCCGCACACGAGTTGCAGGTCATTCCCTCAATTGGCAATGTCACTCGCGCCATCATCAACCTCCGGCCATGACATTATACGACCGATCGTCAACAATTCGCTGGCGCCTGAGTTTGACATTACTGTCGGCAAATCCAACAATGACGGTCGCTAACTTGGTGGGTCGAACTGGCCAACTCGGGCAGGTCAGTTGCGACCACGGCCAAAGTAGACAGGCGGCGATCTTGCGAGCGAACAGATGTATCGCTTTCAAAGGAGGATTGCGAGATGTCGACCAAGCCGCGAACATCGGGCACTTCGGTCCCCCGCAGCGCCAGTGTGCTTTCGATTACTGAGCGCATCGCCAGTGTGTACGAACAGAGCGGTCATCTGACGCTCCGCGACATCGTGTGCCACGAACATGAAGGCGTGGTGATATTGCGGGGACGTGTGCCAAGTTTCTACTGCAAGCAACTTGCTCAAAGCCTCATCGCCAATTTGCCGGGCGTGCTCGAGGTAAGCAATCTATTGGAAGTGCGAGGAGGCCTGGCGCAGGACGCCGGTGCTTCTCCGTAGCGGACACTCATTGGCCGTTGGTTGAATTCGCTGCTGGCGCCCAGTAGTCTGACAGCCGTCGCTTCGTCTGGCGGCCAGCATAATCGCGTATGACCTAGTGTATTCAGGGCGGCGCCATGCTAATCGAAGGCCAACCTTCCACTTCGCGCCGGCAAATCTTGCGAAAGGGCGCGGCGGCGCTTGGCGCGGTCAGTTTGCCTGCAAGCGCTTGCCGCGCGGATACTAGCGCGCCTGCGGCCGGCAATGTGATTTACGTCTTCCTGTCGGGGGGGCTATCGCAGCACGAAAGCTTCGACCCCAAGCCCGCGGCGCCAGACACCGTGCGCGGAGAATTTCAGCCCATCGCCACCCGCACGCCTGGAGTGATGATATGCGAACACCTGCCGATGTTGGCCGCGCGCAGCGATCGCTGGTCGCTGGTCCGATCTCTGACGCATGCCTCGAACGATCATTCGGCCGGGCACCATATCATGCTCACTGGCCGCGCTTTGATTCCGCCCGCCTTCGACGTGAATAGCCCCCGACCAACCGACTGGCCGTCGATCGCCGCCGTTGCCGGCGCGGTGCTGCCGACGCCGCAATCGTTGCCGCCCGCCGTGGTCTTGCCCGAACGTTTGATTCACCGCACGGGCAGGGTCATCCCCGGTCAGTTCGCGGGTGAGATGGGCGCGCGGCGCGACCCGTGGTTCATCGAGGCATCGCCGTACAACGCCGCGACCTATGGCGCGTATCCAGAATACCTGTTTCATCATCGCACGGGTCCGGCAGACAGCGCGGGACTGGTTTTTCGCGCGCCGAACCTAGCGTTGCCTGCTGGATTAGACGCTTCGCGACTCGGCAGTCGATTGTCGCTGCTAGCCAACATGGAACGACAGCGCGAGCAGCAGGCGTTGCCGGTGTTCGAGCGGGCGCAATCACAAGCGGTCTCGCTATTGACTCATGGCCAGGTTCAGCAAGCGTTCGACGTCACGCGCGCCGATAACGCGACCCAAGATCGTTATGGCCGCAACTCGTTTGGCTGGTCGTGCCTCATGGCGGCGCGGCTAGTCGAGTCGGGAGCGCGTTTTGTGCAGGTGAACTTAGGCAATAACGAAACGTGGGACACGCACGAGGGAATCTTTCCTAATTTGAAGAACTATCTACTTCCGCCGATGGATCGCGCGGTTTCGACGCTGCTCGACGACCTGCACGATCGTGGCCTGCTCGATTCCACACTTGTGGTGGTCGCGGGAGAATTTGGAAGAACACCGCGAGTATCGACGATCCCCGGCGCCAGCCAAGCGGGGCGCGATCATTGGGGCCGCGTGCAGAGCGTCCTAATGGCTGGCGGCGGCGTGCGCGGCGGACAAATCATTGGCGCCTCGGACCGAATGGGGGGCGCGCCCAACGACGCGCCGCACACGCCCGAAGAGTTGGCGGCGACCATGTATAAGACGCTGGGGATCGACGCCAGCGCGGTATGGCACGATGCGGTTGGTCGTCCACATCCCGTGTATCACGGCTCGCCCATCGCTGATTTGTTCTGAGCGGTTGCGGAACCACCGCGGCAGGTGGCACTTAGTTCCGTCCGCTGTTATAAGGGTTGTGTTCGCACCCGGGGCGCGCCTTGGGAAGCTGGCGCGCCGATCCTCCCCAGCCCGATCCGCCATTCTGTCCGCGGAAAGTCGCCTGTCATGGAGCGCGCTCGACTTTTATTGTTGCTGTGCTTTTGCATGCCGTGGGCCGCACACCTGCGGGCAGCGGAGCCAAGCGATTCGCTGGTGATCGCGCCGGGCGACTTCAGCTTGATTGGCCCCCATGCGCGGCAAACCGTGGTGGTGCTGCGGGAGCGAGCCGGGCGCTCGCTCGGCGCGCCGCATGGCGAGGTGACGTTGATGGTCGACAACCCCGCCATCTTGCAGATCGTGGATGGTGTGGCATTGCCCCGCGCTAATGGATCGGCGCGCATCACCGCGCGCGTGCCAACGGGCGAACATGCTGGTCTGGCAGCGACATGTCAGGTGCAGGTGACCGCGTTCGATCAGCCGTTTCAATGGAACTTTCGCAATCATGTTGAGAACGTGCTCACAAAAGGGGGATGCAATTCCGGCGCTTGCCATGGCGCGGCGGCCGGGAAGAATGGCTTCAAGTTGTCGCTCCGCGCCTACGATCCGGAGCGCGACTATTTCACACTCACGCGTCAATCGTTTGGGCGCCGTATTGCGCCGGACGATCCGGGGCGCAGCCTGCTGTTGACCAAGCCGACCGGCGCCATTCCGCACGGCGGCGGAGTGCGCTTCGCTGTTGAGTCGCGCGATTATCAAGTGCTGGCCGGCTGGATCGCCAGCGGCGCGCCGGCGCCTGCCGATAGCGATGCCCGGCTGATTCGGCTCGAATTGCTGCCGGAGCGCGCACTGCTGCGGCCCGGGGTGACGCAGCAATTGATCACGTTGGCGCACTATAGCGATGGACGTCGCGAAGACGTCACGCAGTGGGCCAAGTACACCGCCGCCGACGCTTCGGTGGCTGAGGTCAACGAAACCGGACTAGTCCACGTCATGGGGCATGGCGAGGGGGCGGTAAGCGCTTGGTTCGGCAGCCAAGTGGCGATCGCCTCGATCACGTCGCCATTCGAATCGACGGTTGACGCGAGCGTTTTCGCATCGGCGCCGCGCCGCAACTTCATCGACGACATGGTGCTGGAGAAACTGGCAGAACTGCGGATTCCGCCGTCGCCGCCAGCCAGCGACGCGGAGTTCTTGCGACGCGCGTTTCTCGACACGATGGGAGTCTTGCCGACGCCGGACGAGACGCGGGCGTTTCTGGCCGACAGCGCTGCGGACAAGCGAGATCGCCTCGTGGAGTCGCTGCTGGCGCGCCCGGAATATGTCGATTACTGGACCTACAAATGGTCGGACCTGTTGCTCGTCAGTTCTGAGAAGCTGCCCGTCCCCGCCATGTGGGCGTACCACAACTGGATTCGCAATCGCGTGGCGGCTGGCGCCCCCTGGGACCAGTTCGCCAGAGAGGTGATCACTGCGCAAGGCAACACCTTGGAAAACGGCGCGGCGAATTTCTTTGTCTTGCACGAAGAACCGCTCGACACCGCCGAGACGATCTCGGTGGCGTTTCTCGGCATGTCGATCAATTGCGCGCGATGCCACAACCATCCGCTCGAAAAATGGACCAACGACCAGTATTACGCCATGGCCAACCTGCTGGCGCGGGTGCGCGTCAAGTCGGCCGCTGGCGAGGGCGCGCGGATGGTTTTTTCGTCGAGCGACGGGGATTTGATTCAGCCCGCCACAGGCAAGGCGCAGCCCCCCTGCCCTCTCGATGCGGAGCCCATGACGGCCGACGACCCGCGTGATCGGCGCCTGGTGCTCGCCGATTGGGTCACTTCGCCCGAGAACCCCTATTTCAGCCGCGCGATCGTGAACCGCATCTGGGCGAATTACTTTGGCGTGGGACTGGTCGAAGCGGTCGACGACCTGCGACTCACCAATCCCGCCAGCAACGCCCCGTTGCACCAGGCTCTAGCGCAGTATTTGAAGGAGCAACACTTCGACACGCGAGCGCTCATGCGACTCATCCTGCAATCGGCCACTTACCAGCGGGCCAGCGCGCCGGTCGAGTCGAACGAGGTCGATCGCAAGTTCTACTCCCGATACTACCCCAAGCGACTCATGGCCGAGGTAATGCTCGACGCCTTCGGCCAGGTCACCGGCACGCCCGGCAAGTTCGCGAACTACCCACCCGATTGGCGGGCCTTGCAACTTCCCGACTCGAAAGTGGCCAACTATTTCTTGAAGACCTTTGGTCGGCCAGACCGCGTGACTACCTGCGAATGCGAACGCACGGCTGAGCCAACCATGGTGCAGGCCCTGCACATCGCCAATGGCGACTCGCTGAATGCCCGGCTGCAAGCCGCCGATAGTCGCATTGCGCAGCAACTTGCCGCGGGTCTCGATCACGGACAAATCGTCGATGAGCTGTACCTCGCCGCGCTCTGCCGGACGCCGACTGACATCGAAAGGCAGAGTCTGGTCGCCCAGCTCAACGCGGCGCCCGCCGAAGAGCGTCGGCTGGCGATCGAGGATTTGTACTGGAGCGTGTTGAGCAGCAAAGAGTTTCTCTTTAATCACTGATGACGCTTTGCATGAACCCTCGATGGCTGGCCATTGGACTCGTCGCGATCGCGGCGATGCTCACAACGAGTCGCGTTGTCGCGGACGACGCGCCTCCAGACTTTGCGCGTCAGGTAGCGCCGATCCTCGCCAAGTACTGTGCGGGCTGCCACAACAGCACGGACAAGGAAGGGGGCTTGGTGCTGGAGACATTTGCGTCGCTTTCTCACGGCGGCGACAACGGCCCGGTCGTCGTGGCGAGCGAAACAGCCAAGAGCAAATTGCTATTGGTGCTGACTGGCAAGGCCGAGCCGGCCATGCCGCCAGAGGGAAGCGAACCGCCCAGCACGGGGGAGATTGGCGTACTACAGCGGTGGATCGAGGCGGGCGCCATCGGGCCTGCAAATGATTCACCGGCGCCGAGCTTGAATGTCCCTCAGATTCCGCTCACGGCGCCAGCGCGCAGCGCGGTGTTCTCGGCGGCGTGGTCGGCTGACGGCAAATGGGTGGCGCTGGGGCGTTACTCGCGCGTCGAGCTGATATCCGCCGAGTCTCGCCTGCCGGCGCGAACACTTGCTGGTCCGGCTGGCAACGTGACCGCATTGGCCTTCAGTCGCGATGGCGCTCGGCTGTATGCGGCAGGGGGAGAACCGGG
Source organism: Pirellulales bacterium (assembly GCA_019694455.1). Taxonomy (NCBI): domain Bacteria; kingdom Pseudomonadati; phylum Planctomycetota; class Planctomycetia; order Pirellulales; species Pirellulales bacterium. The sequence goes on along the minus strand of JAIBBY010000007.1, from coordinate 49,160 downwards.
GCTCTACGGCGAAGTCGCCGTGATCGATTGCTCCACAGACCAAGTGGTTCAAAAACTCAAAGGGCACAAAGACAGTCTTTACGCCATGGCGCTGTCGCCCGATGGCAAGTTGCTGGCGACCGGCAGCTACGACCAGAAGGTGCTGCTATGGGATCTCGCCACTGGCCAATCGGTCGCGACGTTGGAGGGGCATAGTGGGGCCGTGTTCGATCTGGCGTTCGCGCGCGAAGGCCGATTGCTGGCCAGCGCCAGCGCCGACCGCACCATCAAGCTGTGGGACGTCGCCAGCCGAAGCCGACTGGATACGCTGGCTCAACCGCTCGGCGAGCAGTACACGGTGGCGTTCAGCCCCGATGGCAAAGTGCTGATTGCGGGCGGCGCCGACATTCGCATTCGAGTATGGGAGCTTAGCGCCACGGCCCAGGAGGGCGCCAATCCGCTCACGGTTTCCAAATTCGCGCATCAGCGTACGATTCTGCGACTGGCCTTTTCGCCCGACGGCGCCACGATCGCCAGCGCGGCGGAAGATGGCGCCGTGCGCTTGTTTGACGCGGCCACGCTCACGGAGAGGCATACCTTGGAGGCACAGCCCGACTGGCCCACCGCGATCGCATTTTCCCCCGACAGCAAGCAGCTTTTGGTTGCCCGCGCCGACGGCGGCTTTCGGTTCTATGCCTTGGACACCGGCGCGCCGCTTCCGCCACCCAAGCCCGAGCTGGCCGTGCTCGCGCCGCGCGGCGCACAGCGCGGCGCCACGGCGCGACTACGACTGTCGGGCAAGCACTTGGCGGGCGAACTGAAATTGGAACTTGATGCCGCGCCCCTGGCGACGAAGATTGTTGAACAAGATTTCGCCGGTTCCTGGGCGGTTGTCGAAGCAGCGCTGCCCGGCGAGTTGCAACCGGGCGATCACGAGTTGAACGTGGCGAGCGCGGCGGGCAAGAGCAACGTCGTTAAGTTGCACATCGACACCTTGCCGCAACTCGTTGCAATAGAACCTGATGACAAGGCCTCGCTGGACGAAACCGCGCTGCCCGTCGGAATCTGGGGTGATCTGCAAAACCCGGGCGACAGCGATTTTGTTCGCTTTCACGCGGAAGCGGGGCAGACCATCGTCTTCGAACTGACGGCGCGCTCGATCGGCAGCAAGCTGAATGGCGTGTTGACGTTGACCAATTCCGCCGGCGCCGTCCTTGCCAGCAACAACGACTATCAGGAAGGCGAAGATCCGCTGCTCGCGCACACCTTTCAAGAAGCGGGCAGCTATGTGCTGCGCGTCAACGACCTGACACAGGCTGGCACGCCAGAGCACTACTATCGACTCACAATCGGCGCGTTGCCGTATGTGACCGCATGCTACCCCTTGGGCGTGCCCGCCGATCGCGAAAGCGAATTGGAATTGATTGGCTGGAATCTGGCCGCCGACGCGCGAGCGAAGCTGCCTGCGGCCAAGTCTGGTGAGCTGAATGTGCCGCTCGACGCGGCCACTCAGCGCTTTCGCAAACCGCTGCGCGTGATCGTCGAGTCACTCCCCGAGACGCTGGAGGTCGAGCCAAACAATCAGCCCGCGGAAGCCACTTCGCTGGTTGTGCCAGGAACCGCCAATGGGCGCATCATGGCGGCTACATCGTCCGCCTCGGCGGATGTTGATCTGGTTCGTTTCGATTCCAAGGGCGGAGAAGAATGGATCATCGAAACCAACGCGGCGCGGCGCGGTTCGCCAATCGACACCAGGGTCGAGGTGCTCGACAGCGAGGGGCGCCCCATCCCGCGCGTGCTTTTGCAAGCCACGCGGGCATCGGCCATCAACTTTCGCGGCATCGACGCCCAGGTTGCTGATGTGCGGGTCGATAATTGGGAAGAGATGGAGCTAAACGAGTATCTCTATCTGGGCGGCGAGGTCGCACGGCTGTTCCGCATGCCGCAGGGGCCCGACTCCGGATTTTTGCTCTATGAACGTGGCGGCAGTCGCGTTTGTTACTTCGACACCAGCGCCACCGCGCATGCCGTCGCCGATGCTTGCTATATCGTACAACCTCAACCTCCCGGCACGCCGCTCGCCAACAACGGCCTGCCGGTCTTTTCGCTTTCGTACTCCAACGACGACGATGGCCAGCGCCAGTTGGGACGCGATAGCCGATTATCGTTCACGGCGCCCGCCGACGGGCAATATCTGGTTCGAGTAAGTGATGTGCGCGGCATGGGGGGCGACCGCTACGCCTATCGTTTGACGATTCGGCGACCGCAGCCTGATTTCCATATCGCGATTGGCGGCGCCAATCCGACGATTCCGCCCGGGAGCGGACGCAACCTCACCTTTACCGCCGATCGGATCGACGGGCACGACAGCGAAGTCAAGCTGGAAGTTACAGGCTTGCCACCGGGATTCGCAATCACATCTCCCATTGTCATTCCGGCCGGGTACAACACGGCGCAGGCGAGTCTGTACGTCGCCGCTGACTCTGCTGTGCCAACCGCGGACAACGCCAAGGCGAGCCGGGTAACTGCCACGAGCATCGTGCAAGGCTCGCTGGTCACGCGCGAGGTTGGCGGTCTTGGCGAACTGAAACTTGGCGGCAAGCCATCGGTGACTGTTCGCATCGAGCCTGCGGAGATCCAGTTGGCGCCTGGCGGCAGTGTCGTCGCGAAATTGAAGATTGAGCGCAGCGGGTTTGCGGGGCGCGTGGAACTCGACGCGGAGAATTTGCCGCACGGCGTCATCATCGACAACATCGGTTTGAACGGCGTACTGATTCCCGAGGGTCAAACTGAGCGGGAAATTTTTCTCACCGCGCGAGAATGGGTGGGCGAAACGACGCGCCCATTCCACGTCGTCACCTTGGAACCTGGCGGCGAAGCATCGCCCCCTGCGATGCTATTGGTTCGAAAAGCGGCCGCTGTCGCGCGGGCCGCCGACGCCATGACTCCCCCAACTCAAGAATGATCGCATGAACGACGCATCGTTTCCTGGTCCTGTCGGCCAGGCGGCCAGTCCACACTTTCCGACGACTCGTATGCGGCGCCTGCGGCAGAATCCGCAACTTCGAGCGTTGGCTCGCGACGTGAACATCGAGCCGGGTCAACTCATTCTGCCGCTGTTCGTCCGCGACCAACTGGCGCAGCGCCAGCCGATTGCGTCGATGCCGCCGCACGCGCAACTCGCCCTGGACGATCTGGCGGCCGAAGCGGCCGAAGCCGTTCGCCTGGGTCTGGGCGGTGTGATTCTGTTTGGCATTCCGGAGCACAAAGACGCCACCGGCAGCGATGCAGTGAGCGATCAAGGCATCGTGCAGCGCGCCGTTCGCGCGGTGAAGCAGGCCGCGCCGCAACTGCTGGTGATCTCCGACATTTGCTTTTGCGAGTACACGCAGCACGGACATTGCGGGCTGGTCAACGATCGCATGGGGCGCGTGGATGTCGAAAACGATTCGACACTCGAGTTGCTGGGGCGTCAGGCGGTGACCCACGCTAAAGCGGGGGTCGATTTGGTGGCGCCGAGCGGCATGATGGATGGCATGGTCGGCGCGATCCGCGGCGCGCTCGATACGGCAGGTTACGATCATTTGCCGATCATGAGCTACGCCGCCAAATACGCTAGCGCGTTCTATGGCCCCTTCCGCGAAGCGGCGGACAGCGCACCGCAATTCGGCGACCGGCGCGGCTATCAAATGGATCCGGCGGCCGGCGCGGGGCAAGCGTTGCGCGAGGTGGCGTTAGACCTGGCGGAAGGCGCCGACTTGGTGATGGTCAAACCGGCGCTCGCCTATCTCGATATCATCCGACAGGTGGCCGACGCTTTCCCAGGTGTCCCGCTCGCCGCCTACAACGTGTCGGGCGAGTACAGCATGATCAAGGCGGCCGCGCAAAACGGTTGGATCGACGAGCAGGCAGCGGCGCTGGAGTCGCTCATCGCCATCCGCCGGGCGGGCGCCAGCGTGATCCTCACCTACTGGGCAAAACAGGTCGCTGGCTGGCTGGCGACCTAGTAGACAGGCAATGCACCGTTGTTGCCAGCGATGCGCTATGCGTCATCGCGCAAGTGTCCCACTCCGGCGCTGGTCGGTACGCGATTTGCGGCTGGCTCGCGATCGCCCCTTGTCCATTTTGTTTGTCATACACATGGCGCCGCCCGAATACGTTCAACTTGCGCTAACGGTCGCTTGAATATTCACCCTGTCGATTCCCATCGTTCTCCACCGCCAGGATCGCGCCACGAATTCAAGTGTTTGCAAGTCACGCATTCATTGAATCAGGTACTGTGAGTCGAGTCGCATCAACGTCGGCATATCTCCCCCGCCCGTTACGACCGGTGTGCGGCCGCAACTTGAGAGAAGCCACGCACATGCAGTTTGCGTGGCGCGTGGGGCATTTCTTCTTGACTGGGCAATTCGAGGGCCGAAGAATGCAGTCAACCACCTGATCGAACTGCAAGGCTGCGGTTTGAGTCTGTGCGGGAGTTTGTCTCGACCAATCCGCGAAAAGCCACGAAACGCTCAAGTCAACCACATCTTGCTGGGTTCCCCAGCCATGTGGAGAGCGATTCGCTTTCGCCGCTAGCGCCGCCGTCACACACTCCGGATGTAGGCAACGTATTTCATATGTCGCGTTCTCCGCGTTTGGCTGTCGGCGCCGTTCAAAGCGATGCCGACTCGCACTGGATCACCTGGGCGCTGCTTGGCGCTTTCAAGAGACGCCAACTGGAAGTGCAACATTTTTTCGGCGATTCGTCGCTGGCAGCGCTGAGCGCGGCAGCCACGATCACCGGCGCTGGCTCTCGCCATTTGGATAGTTGGCTCATGTCGCCCGGGCTCTGTCGCGAGCTCTATGAGCGTTCGACGACGGGGATGGATCTGGCGGTAATCGAGGGAAGATTCCACGGGGGATGCAAAACTCAAAATGAGGCGGCAAGCCTTGAATTGCTCTGCGATTGGCTCGACTTGCCAAAAATTGCGGTCATCGATGTCGAACGGGTCGACGGTTGTCGCTTGCCGATCTTGCCGCATGGCGCCGACGCCTTGCTGCTCGACCGAGTCGCCGGCGCCCGCAGTTTGGTGCGCCATCAAACGGTGCTCGAATCGCGTTATGGCATCCCGGTGCTAGGAGCGCTTCCGCCGCTGCGCGCAGCGCGTCAGTCGATCGCCCGCGCGCCGCACGGTTCGCCCCCTTCGCAAGGCATGTGCAACGAACTGGGCGCCGTGCTCGAGCGTCACGCGCAGCTTGACCGCTTGCTGGAAATCGCCGAGCGTGGATACCCACATCGTTTGCCGTGCGGCTTCTCTAATTGTCGTTGTCAAGGCAGCGGCCGGCGCATTGCCATCGCGTACGACGCCGCCTTCAACTCGTACTTTCAAGACGCGCTCGATCAACTAGAGGCCGCAGGCGCCGAACTGGTGACCTTCTCGCCATTGAACGACGAGCGCTTGCCGGCCGGTTGCGATATTGTTTACTTAGGCGGCGGACAGCCCGAGTTGTTCGCCGACCGGTTGGCCGCGAACCAGTGCATGCTTGCCTCGCTACGAGATCATTATCGCGCAGGGCGCCGCATGTACGCCGAAGGGGGCGGCCTGGCCTATTTGTGCCAAAGCATCCTTGATGTCCGCGGCGCGCGACATGCCATGGCGGCGATTGTGCCCGCCGTGGCGCATTTCCAGTCCGACGCGGCCAGCGGCGTGCCGATCGAAGCGACCCTCGCCAGGTCTTCCTGGCTGGCCGACGCGGGCAGCCGACTACGGGGCTATACGAGCGGCCGCTGGCGATTGGAAGCCGACGCCGAAATGGAATCTTGCCTTCTGGAGCCTGGTTTTCGCAGCTTGGCCCTGGCCATGCGAGGTCTGGTCGGCAGCCTGATTCACGCCAACTTTGCGGCACAGCCATCTCTTCTGGGGCGTTTTCTGGCGCCTTGGCCCCCCGTCGCCGCCCCAACTGTCTGCTGATTTCGTCACGGTCGCCGAGCATGGGTACGCAGGCCATCGTGCTTCGGCTATCTTGCTCCACAGTTGAAATCTGGCGATCTCACCATCGACGGACCAAGCTAGCCTTGTTGCGAACCCGTGGCATACTGCGACATCCGAGTGGCACTAGGCATGCAGTTGGCGAATGATCGGCCAGCGCTCCACCACGGCCGCCGCGACATACTTCTAACACACCTCACTGCAATGGCATGACGAACACGCTCTACCTGCCCGAACTGCGCGAAATGTTGGCCGCCGCCAACTCAGACGAACTACGCGAGTTCTGCACCGCGTTGCATCCGACTCGCGCCGCGGAATTCATGGAGGGCCTTTCGCCGCATGAGGCCTGGGAGGTCCTGCAGCACGCCGATCCACAAACGCGCGCGGAGATCTTTCACTACTTCGACCGCGACCGTCAGGTCGAAATCCTCGAACAGGAGGAACGCGCCAAGGTTGGCCAACTCATTGGCGATTTGGCGCCAGACGACCGCGTCGACATCCTCAACTCCGTCGCGCCCGAACTGGTGCAGGAACTGCTCCCACTGGTTCCCGACGAGGAGCGCCGCGACATCAATCGGCTGCGAGCATACTCCGAGGGCACCGCCGGCGCCATGATGACTACCGACTTCGCTCGCTTGAGCGAAAGTCTAACGGTCACGCAGGCGATTGACGCGGTTCGCAAGCAAGCGGAGGAGTCGGAAACCATCTACTACTTATACGTGGTCGACGACCAAGATCACCTGCGGGGCCTGGTGTCGCTACGGCAACTGGTGTTGGCGCGGCCCGAAACCCCGATCAGCGAACTGATGGAGCGAGCGCTGGTCACGGTGCATGCTGAGGACGATCAAGAAGAAGTCGCCCGGACGGTCTCGCGATTCGATTTTCAGGCCATTCCGGTCGTCGACGACGAACGCCATTTGCTGGGCATCGTGACGTATGACGACGTGATCGACGTTGTTCAGGAAGAGGCGGCCGAAGACGCACAGCGCATCGGCGCCGTGGCCCCCTTGCGGCGCGGTTACCTCGAAACGCCGCTATTGCTATTGAGCTGGAAGCGCGGCATTTGGCTGTCGGTGCTTTTCGTCGGCGCGACGCTGACGATGTACGCGCTCAAGAACTACACCGACGACATTCAGAACTATCCTTGGTTGATTCTGTTCATACCGCTGGTCATCTCAACTGGCGGCAACTCGGGGAGCCAATCCGCCACGCTGGTCATCACCGCCTTGTCCACCGGCGACATCACGCTGCTCGACTGGGCGCGCGTGGTGCGCCGCGAGTTGGTCACGGGCGTATTGCTCGGCAGTTCGCTGGCCGTGATTGGCTTTGGGCTGGCGCTATTGGAGTTTCCGAGTTGGCGAATGGCGCTCACACTGCCCGTAACCGTGGTGGGCGTGGTGATGGCTGGCACGCTGATTGGCGGCATCCTGCCGCTAATTTTCCGGCGGCTAGGCCTCGATCCGGCGATCATGAGCAATCCCTTTGTCTCCGGCATCATGGATATTCTCGGCATCCTCATTTACATGAACGTGGCCCTCGAGATCCTGCGGGTCTTCGCCCCCAGATAGCGGTTTGCGCCGCTTCAAGCGACCGCCGTGCCGATGTAAAGCTGCAAGACCTGGCTCTGCACCTTGATCGCCCGAATCAGCGACCACACTTGCTCCGCCGAGAAGCTCTCTGGCGCGACGCCCGCCAGTTCTTCCAGCTCCGCGGTCATGGCGGCATGCTGATCCGTCGCGGCCTGCAAGCGAATACCCATATCGTGCCAGGCCTGTGCCAGTTCCGCTTGGGAGTCGAGCGCGGGCATGTTGTCGAGATGGTTCGAAAGCAGAAGACAGAGGCGCGCCACGTCGCGCGCGGTCGCTTCGGGATGAATACGCTCGATTCGCTCGGCCAACTGGTGGCAGTTCATGAGTCGCCGTGGAGCGGAGAATTGATTCGTGCGCCGGCACGTCGCCCACGCGTCCATTGCCGGACCACTCAAATCTAGCTTGGCGACGCGCGACTCGGATAGCGGCGACTCCTCAGGCGCGCGGCTGGCCAGAACTTCATGCGCCGACTGTGAGGAATCTGCCGTCGCGGCTCACTCGCCAAACCGCAATCGCGCCACAACCGGAAAATGATCGCTGGGGTATTGGCCATCCTGCGCAAAATCAATCACGCGCGTCGACTCACACTGCACGTCGCCGCGCGTCAATATCCAGTCGATCCGAGCTCCGGGCTTCGCGCCGCGATAATTGTGAAAAGTGCCAATCTCCGCGCCGTGCTCGCGCGCGGTCAGCCAAGTGTCGGAAAATTTCTCCTCGCCGACCAACGTGTCATATGCGGGGTTCTTGCCGGCCGCCGCGTTGAAGTCTCCCACCAAAACGACCGGCAAGCGCCGGCCCAACTTTTCAACTTGCTCCATCACCAGCGCGGCGCTTTTCTCGCGCGCGGCCTGCACCTCGTGGTCGAAGTGGGTGTTCCAAAAATAGAAATCACGCCGCGCAAGCTGATCTCGAAATTTGACCCACGTCACCATCCTGCGATTAGTGTTGCCCCACGTGGTGGACCCAATGACCTGCGGCGTTTCGGACAACCAGAAATGATCGTATTCGAGCGGCGTCAGCCGGTCGCGACGATAGAACACCGCCATGAACTCGCCGCGACTACCGCCGTCGCGCCCGGTCCCAATCCAGGCGTATTCGGACAAATCCTCGGCCAGATCGTTGATCTGCGCGTATACCCCCTCCTGAGTTCCAATTACGTCCGGCTTTTCCTGTTCGATCAAGGCTCGCATGACCGGCCGGCGCGCGGGCCAGGCGTTAGGCGGCCGATTGCTGGCGTACCGCAAATTGAAAGTCATCACGGTCAAATCGCGATCGCCGGCGGCTTCTTCCGCTAGAAGAGAACCGATTCCACAGCACAACAGAACCGCCGCCAAAACCAATCGCTGCATGGCACACCTCGTATTGATTACGTCGTAGGCGTACCGTAACAGATTCGCAAACGCTTGTCGTGCGTGCAGGCATTGCGAAGAATCGCAGGCGCTTTATTCAGCCTATTCAGCCACGAACCGCGGCGGTTGCTGGCGCGCACCGGTCCCCCTACGATGAAGCGCCGCGCGCGACGTGCGCAATTGGTTGCTCTTTTCACGGACTATTTTCGCCTTATGGCCAAACGGAATCGCCAAATTCAGTTGCCCGGCATGGACGTCGAACCCCCTGCCCTTGCCGCAAGCGATACGCGGGCATCGACTGCCAGCGCGCCGCCAGAGAACGGGCACGTCGCCGCCGCCGAGCACACATCGATGGAAGCCGCGAAGTTGCTGGATTCCACGGCTGGCCCTTTGTCATTGGTCGATCGATCGATATGGGTCATCGACGCGCATGCGCTCATCTTTCAGGTATTTCATGCCATTCCCGACATGACCAGCCCGCAAGGGCAGCCAGTGAACGCGGTATACGGCTTTACGCGCGATGTCTTGTTTTTGCTGGAGCAAAAGAAGCCGGACTATTTGATCTGCGCCTTCGACCTGAGCGGCCCCACCTTTCGGCACACGCTGTTCAGCGACTACAAGATTCAGCGCAGCGAAATGCCCGCCGACTTGCGCCCACAAATACCGCTGATCCGGCGCGTGCTGGAAACCTTGGGCGTGCTGATCGTCGAACTCGAATCGTACGAGGCGGACGACGTGCTGGCGACGGTCGCAAGTCAGACCGAAAAGCTTGGTGGCCGCTGTGTGCTGGTCACCAACGACAAGGACTCTCGCCAGTTGATTACCGACCGAACGCAGGTGTATCTGGTGCGCAAGAACGCCTTTTACGACGCGGCCGCGCTAGCCGCCGACTGGGGTATTCGCCCCGATCAGGTGGTCGACTATCAGGCCATGGTGGGGGATTCGATCGACAATGTGCCCGGCATTCCGCTGATTGGCCCCAAGGCGGCGCGCGATCTGCTTAATCAATTCGACACTCTCGACGCAGTGCTCGAAAACGCCGACCAGGTAACCGGCGAAAAGCGGCGCCAAAACCTGATCGCCGGCCGGCAACAGGCGCTGCTCAGCCGCGAACTAGTGCGACTAGCGACCGACGTGCCGGTGCAAATTGATTGGCGCGCCGCGGATACGTCCCGGCTGGATGTCGGCCGTTTGCTGCCGATATTCAGCGAGTTGGGATTTCACTCCTTTGCCGACAAGGCGCGCGCCGCGGCGCCCAAACCGATCGCAGAGCCCTGGCAGGCCGATTATCGCACGGTCGACACACCGGAAAAATTTCAAAGCTTTTTGGCAGAACTGCGCGCGCAGAGCGCCATCTCGCTCGATACCGAAACCACCGACATCGGTCCCACGCGGGCGGAGCTCGTTGGGCTGTCGTTCTGCTGGCAAGCCGGCGTCGCCTGGTACTTGCCGGTGCGGGCGCCTGAGGGCGAAGCGCGACTCGATCTGCAAACGACACTCGCCGCGCTGCGACCGGTGCTGGAGGATCCGGCGGTCGCCAAAGTCGGCCAGAACTTGAAGTACGACATGATTGTGCTCCGCGGCCACGGCATCCGCGTGGCAGGGGTCGAGTTCGACACCATGGTCGCCAGCTACCTGCTCGACGCCGGCGAGCGCAACCACAACCTCGATGAGCTGGCCAAGCGCTATCTCGATCACGAGACCATCAAGATCTCCGAACTGATTGGCGCCGGCAAGAATCAGAAGCGCATGGACGAGGTGAGTGTGGCGCTTGTTGCGCCCTACGCCGCCGAAGACGCCGACGTTGCCTGGCGCTTGCGGCCGCTACTTGCGCCGCGACTGGCCGAGCTTGGGCTGGAGCCGTTGTTTCGCGATCTGGAGTTGCCGCTGATCGATATCCTGGTCGAACTGGAGTCGAACGGGATTCGCATCGATCCTGCCCGATTGCACACGCTCAGCGAGCAATATGGCCAGCGCATGCGGCAATTGGAGGTGGAGATCTACGGCCTGGCCGGGCACGAATTCAATATTGCGTCGCCTAAGCAGCTTCAGCAGGTGTTGTTCACGGAACTGCGCTTGCCGGTCGTCAAGAAGACCAAGACCGGCCCCAGCACCGACGCCGACGTGCTCGAAACACTCGCGCCGCAACATCCGCTACCCGCGAAGATCGTCGAGTATCGGCAATTCGCGAAACTGAAAGGCACGTATGTCGATGCCTTGCCGGCCATGCAAAACCCCCGCACGGGGCGCGTGCATGCCAGCTTCAATCAAGTGGTCGCGGCCACCGGGCGGCTGAGTTCGAGCGATCCCAATTTGCAGAATATCCCCATCCGCCATGAGACGGGGCGCGAAATCCGATCGGCGTTCCTACCCGGTCAGGATGGCTGGCGACTGCTAGCGGCGGACTATTCACAGATCGAACTGCGGGTGCTGGCGCATTTTTCGCAAGATGCGGCGCTGTGCGAGGCGTTCGCCAACGATCAGGACATTCACACGCTGGTGGCGAGCCAGGTGCAAGGGGTACCGCTGGACGAGGTGACACGCGAGATGCGTTACAGCGCCAAGGCGGTCAACTTTGGCGTGATTTACGGACAAAGCGCGTTTGGACTGGCCAAGCAGCTAGCGATCGAGCCGGAGCAGGCCGCTGAGTTCATCGACGCGTACTTCAAGCGCTATCCCGGTGTTGATCGATTCATGTCCGAGGTGCTCGCCGAGTGCCACGCTCGGAGCTACGTCACTACTATGCTGGGGCGGCGCCGCGCCATTCAAGGGGTGCGTTCGTCGGTCGGTCGGCAACTCAACATGGCCGAACGGACGGCGGTGAACACAGTGATTCAAGGCTCGGCCGCCGACCTGATCAAGCTGGCCATGATCGCCGTTCAAAAGCGATTGATGCGCGAAGGACTTGCCGCGCGGATGCTTTTGCAGATTCACGATGAGTTGGTGTTCGAGGCCCCGGCAGACGAGGTCGCCACGTTGGCCGCATTGGTTGCGGAGGAAATGTCCGGGGTCTCCCCATTGAGCGTTCCGCTCAAGGTGGACGTGAAATCGGGAGCTACTTGGGCCGACGTCGAACCTTGGCAGGCATAATCGCAATTGGAGAAGCGGCACGATGACCAGCGACACGACGCCTATCGCCGACGGCTCTCGCCGGTTCTTGGTGATCGGCCTCTTGGGCGGCGTAGCCAGCGGCAAGAGCTTCGTTGCAGAGGAGTTCCGCCGCCTGGGCGCCGTGGTGCTCGATGCCGATCGCGCAGGCCACGACGTGCTGCGATTGCCCGAGGTCATGCAGTCCGTGCGCCAACACTTTGGCGATCAGGTGTTTGACAGCAATGGCCAAGTCGACCGGCGCGCGTTAGGGCGACTCGTTTTTGGCGACGACGCCCAGGCGTCCAGCAATTTACGACGACTCGAAGAAATTACGCATCCGCCGATTGGCGAGCGGTTGGCGGCCCAGGTCCAGGCGGCAGCGGCAGGTGGAGCGGCGGCCGTTATCCTAGACGCGCCAGTGATGCTAAAGGCCGGCTGGGACAGGCTTTGCGACAAGATTGTTTACATTGAAGCCGCCGATGAGGTACGTTTAGAAAGGGCCCGCGCCAGGGGCTGGTCAGACCAAGAATTCCGCCGGCGCGAGGCGGCCCAGGAAAGTTTGGATTCCAAAAGAAGCCGCTCCGATGCGATAATAGACAACTCCCGCTCCGCCGACTCAACACGAGTCCAAGTCGAACGCCTCTGGCAAAGTCTTTTCCCGTAGAACCGTCGCGACAGCAGTTCTTGCTGAGCGAACCATCCAACCTCAATCGTTTCTAGCTCTACCGAATCTATCTCCATCCATTGATCGCGCGGCGAAAGAGCACTTGCCAAGTCGCCGCAAGTCCTTTAATTAAATCCTATCCCGCGAAAGGCCTTTGCGCGAGGTCTTACCGACGCTCGCGTTCCCTCCGCCGACGCCATCCGCGCGTTGGCTCCCCACCTGTCACAGGACTGCCGGATCATGACGCCCATCAAGAGCACCCGTCCGTATAAATCGCGGCCGTCGGGTATCGACGGAGACGGGCAGCACGCGCCGCACAATGGCGACGCCTTCGAGTCCGAACCGTTGTCGCTGGCCGAAGAACTGGCCGAAGAGGCGGATCGCCGCAAGAATCGGCCCGCCAACAGCGAAGATTCGCTCGATCGCTATGAGCAAATCAAGCAAGGCGACATCCATATTGCCGAGTTGCAACGAATGTCGATGTCGCAACTCATCGACGAGGCGCGCCAAGAGAACCTCACCGACTACATGGGGATCAAGAAGCAGGACTTGATCTTCAAGATTCTCAAGGAGCGGGTGAAGCTCAATGGCCTGATGTATGGCGAGGGGACGCTGGAAGTCTTGCCCGACGGCTTTGGCTTTTTGCGCAGCCCCGATTATCACTATCTTTCCTGCCCCGATGACATTTATGTCTCGCCAAGCCAGATTCGCCGCTTTGGCCTGCGGACCGGCGCCACGGTTTCGGGCACGATTCGCCCGCCCAAGGAAAACGAGCGCTACTTCGCGTTGCTGCGCGTCGAGGCAATCAACTACCAAGACCCCAACGAGTTGTCGACGCGCGTATTCTTCGACGACTTGACGCCCATTCATCCCGACAAGCGCATTGTGCTCGAAGCGACGCCCGAAGAAGTGAACATGCGGGTGGTCGACCTGATCAGCCCCATTGGCTTTGGACAGCGAGGATTGATCGTCAGCCCGCCCCGCGCCGGCAAGACCATCCTGTTGCAGAAGATGGCCAAGGCCGTGCTGCACAACTTTCCCGAGGTCTACGTCATCATGCTGTTGATCGACGAGCGACCGGAGGAAGTGACCGATATGGAGCGGCAGGTCAAAGGCCCCAATTGCGAAGTCATCAGCTCCACGTTCGACGAGCCATCGGCCCGCCACATTCAGGTCGCCGAGATGGTGATCGAGAAGGCCAAACGCATGGTCGAGTACGGCCACGACGTGGTCATTTTTCTCGACTCCATCACCCGCCTGGCGCGCGCCTGGAACTCCGAGTGTCCGAACTCGGGCAAGATATTGTCGGGCGGCGTCGACGCGAACGCGCTGCAGCGTCCCAAACGGTTCTTTGGCGCCGCGCGGCGGGTGGAAGAAGGAGGATCGCTCACCATTATCGCCACGGCGCTGATCGAAACCGGCAGCAAGATGGACGAGGTGATCTTTGAGGAATTCAAAGGCACCGGCAACATGGAGGTGATGCTCGACCGGCGCCTGGTGGACAAGCGCATTTGGCCAGCCATCGACATCAATCGCAGCGGAACCCGCCGCGAGGAGATGATTATGGATCCCGAGGAGCATCGCCGAGTGTGCCTGTTGCGGCGAGTGCTCAATGACATGAACTCGCCCGAGGCCATGGAACTGTTGGTGACGCGGTTGCAAAAGACCAAGACCAACGCCGAGTTCTTGATGAGCATGAAATCGTAGTCGCTTAGAGCGGAAAGGAACGCGGCGTGGCACGGGTATTCGAGGGGCGGCTGGTCCCCCCCCAGGGGCGAGTGGCCATCGTCGTCGCGCGCTACAACGACTCGATCACCGGGCGCTTGCTGGACGGGGCGCTGTCCAAGCTGACCGAGCATGGAGTCGCGGACGATCAGATTGACGTCGCCTGGACGCCGGGCGCGTTCGAGATTCCGCTGGCGGCCGAACGGCTGGCCGCCTCCGGGCGCTATCTGGCGATCATCTGCTTGGGGGCGGTAATTCGCGGCGAGACGACGCACGACCAACACATTAACCGCGCAGCGTCGCTGGCGATCGAGGAAATTGGCCGCCACTGGGGCCTGCCGGTGCTGTTTGGCGTGCTCACGTGCGACAATCTGGAGCAAGCGATCCATCGAGCCGGCGGAAACGTAGGAAACAAAGGCGCCGAGTGCGCCGAAGCGGCCTTGCGCATGGCGGATTTGTTGAGCCAGTTGCCCTAATTCGCCGCTCGCCTCACAATTGCACTGTGAGTTAGCTTTCGCTTGGGATGTGACCACCGGACCAGAGAATCAGGCGCATGACTCGCCGCAGTCGAGCACGTGAAGTGGCCCTTCAGGTGCTCTTTCAAGACGATCTGAATCCTCGCGGCAATCCAGCGCATGCCGACGAGTTTTTGTCGCGCCGATTGTCGGCCGCCGAACTGGCCGACTTCGCGCGCACTCTGGTGTCTGGGGTGCGTCGCAATCGCAGCGAACTCGATGAGTTCCTGGCGAAAACGGCCGACAATTGGAGCCTGGAACGGATGGCCTGCACCGACCGCAATATCCTGCGACTAGGCGCCTTCGAGATCTTGTATGGCGACACGCCAGGCGCTGTCGCCATCAACGAAGCGGTCGAACTGTCGAAGCGGTTTGGCACGGCCCACAGCCCGCAATTCGTCAACGGCATCCTCGATCGCCTGCTGGCCTTGCGCAAGTCGATGTGAATCGCGCTTCGCTAATTGATTTTTCTGTAAGAGTGGATTCATGGGTCTGTTCGACAAGCTGAAGCAAGGTCTGAAGAAGACCGCGCAGGTGCTCAACACCGACGTTCGCGACTTGTTCAAGCGCGAAGGGCGTCTGGTGGACGACGATTTTCTGGCCGAGCTGTACGCCATTCTCGTGAAGACCGATATGGGGGTGGCGGCCGCCAAGGTGATTGTCGAACGCGTGCGCCGCGATTTTCGCGGCCGCGTCGTATTTCTGGACGACGTCATTGAAGCCGGCAAGCCAGAGCTCAAAACCTTGCTCACGCAGCCCGAGCAGCCGATCCGTTTTGCTCCGGAAGGGCTTACCGTAATCATGGTCGCCGGCGTGAACGGCTCGGGCAAAACCACATCGATCGCCAAGTTGGCGCATCTCTTAAAATCTCAAGGCAAGTCCGTGGTGCTCGGCGCCGCCGACACGTTTCGGGCGGCTGCGGTTGAGCAACTCACCATTTGGGCCAAGCGGTTAGGCGTTGAGATCGTCACGGCGCCGCAAGGCGCCGATCCGGCCAGCGTCGCGCACCGCGCGGTGGCCGCCGCGCTGGAGCAAAAGGCCGATGTGTGCATTGTCGACACGGCCGGCCGCTTGCAAACACAGCAGAATCTGATGCAAGAGCTGAGCAAGATACATCGTGTGATTGGCAAGCTCGTGCCCGACGCTCCACAAGAAGTGCTGCTGGTGCTCGACGCCACCACGGGGCAAAACGGCATCAGCCAGGCCAAGCACTTCACGGCCGCCGTGCAGTGCAGCGGCATCGTATTGGCCAAGCTCGACGGCAGCGCCAAGGGGGGGGTGATCGTCGCGATTCGGCAGCAAATCGACCTGCCGGTCAAATTTGTGGGAGTTGGCGAGCAACTCGAAGATCTGGCTGCGTTCGATTCGTCGAGCTTTGTCGACGCGCTCTTCGCTGATATCGCGGCGGCGGCATAAGCGGAGATAGAGCAGCCACTGCATGGCTGGCGGCATCGACCTGCTAGCAACCCCTCATTCTCTTCGCTACTGACAAGGTTTTCGCGACCGTCACCCCGGCGCTCTATATCCCCCGATTTTGGGGAATCTCCCCGTCAATCGCGCTTCGCAAGGGGGTCGATACGACCATTGGCCGCTACAGGCGGTGACGCGGATTAGGCGCTTGCGCCAACTCGCGTCCAGCGGCCACATATAGCACGTGTCACGTCGTTGTCGTTGACCGTGGGCCTCACACCCACCATGCATTCCTCCACGAATCGGAGTCGCCGAACATGAGACTGTCCCAATGGGCGCTTTGCACAGCGCTGTTGGCAGTGCTCGCTCCTAGCGCCGCCTTAGCCCAGCAACCTTACCCAATGTTGCCTTCGAGCGGCGTTCAGCGAACTGCCTATGAGTATCGAGATTACTACGCCCAAGACCCTGCCTTGCGCGACGAAGAAGGGGGTGGGCATGTCACCACACGCGCAGAGGACGAGGCCTATCAAGCGCAATCGGGTGGACTCGCCGCCGCGGCCGCCGGAAATGGCAGCGGGGACAATGGATGCGGGAACGGCTGCGGTGAGGAGGAAGCTGAAGGACCATGCCGACTCTTTGAGTGCGAATGGCTGGAATCGCGAAACATTACCATTGCGGGCTGGGTCGCGCAGTCGCCATTTACGTGGAATCCTCAGAACCCGGACAATCGATTCAACGGTATTGTGACCTGGACGGATCGTTCGAACGAGTATCAACTCAATCAGTTGTACTGGTACGCTGAGAAAACTACTGACACCGAGAGCTATGGCTCCGACATCGGCGGTCGCGTCGATTTGATGTACGGCACCGATACTCGCTTCACGCAAGCGCTGGGGCTCGAAGACAAGTGGAATCTAGGCCAGCGCTTCTATGGCCTCGCCCTGCCACAGTTGTACATGGAAGCGGCTTTCGGCGATACGAAAACCAAACTGGGCCACTTCTACTGCCCGTCGGGTTACGAAGTAGTGCCTACGGTTAATAACTTCTTCAACACCTTGCCTCTCACCTTCCAATACGGCGAGCCCTTCACGCTGACCGGACTGCTCACCACATACGCGGCGTCGGACAATCTGTCGCTGGGTGGCGGTTTTGTGCGCGGCTGGGACACCTGGGATGGCAGTAACCCAGCCTCCAGCCCCAATCTCGCGCCGATCGGCGCCGTCACGGCGACTGGCGAGGGGGGTGATTCGTTGGCCTTCTTTGTCATCGAAAGCCAGGAACTCAATCAGAACGGTCAGTTCACGCACCGGCATCTGAACACCTTTGCCTACAGTGTGCCACTCAACAATGAGTGGACCTATGTCGCCCAGCACGACCTGGGATATCAAAACGCCGCAATGGCCAACGGCAAGAGCGCTTGGTGGTACGGCTTCAACAACTACCTGTTCTATAAAGTCAGCGACACGTGGACCTGGGGTGTGCGCGCCGAATGGTTCCGCGATCAGGACGGGTTTCGCGTCGGTGGCTTCCTTCCCACACTGGCCAACGGCAGCACTCGCGGATTGCCCACCACCTTTTCGGGCTATGCCGGCAACTTCACCGAGTTGACGTTTGGCGCCAACTGGAAGCCGACCGCCAACTTTGTGGCGCGACCTTGCATTCGCTGGGACACCTATGCCGGTGAGGACAACAACGCCGGCGGCCTGCGTCCCTTCGACGATGGCAACAAGAACTGGCAAATCCTGGTCGGCGGCGACATCATCCTGCTGTACTAATCGCACCGCGCCAATTCGACTGCAACCCAACGGCCCGCCCAAGTCGCAAGATTCTGGCGGGCCGTTTTTTTGTTTGCTTTCGTCTGCCTATCCGGCGCGCAGTCGGTGATGCAAGGCCATGCACCCGCTTGCGGCGCAGATTTCCAAATGGCGCCGCAACTCTTTTCAAGCAAGCGAGATAGACCGCCTCCTCGTCCGCCGATCTGGCCTGCTGGCACATCACTTGCTAATGCACGCATCGTCGTTGCTGCCAGGTGCAATTCCCAGCGGCACGATGAACCAAACGAATCCAGCAGGATGCAATGCGAAACCTCTAGCCAGCAAACGTGGGATGTCTCTGGCGCGCCTGTCGCGGCTACGACTGAGCGGCGGTTGTGTGCGGAGCAAGGTCGCAGCGGCCCAGGCTGCCAGCGGCGTCCCCACTTGGGCCAATGGTTTCGCGGGTGCTTATTTAAGGAAGGTTCCTCTGGAGCCAGAAGGATGCCCCAATGACTTGGGTGAGTGCTCCGCCTGCCTCATCCAAGTCGGGGCATTTTTCTTGCGCGAACATTTCAATCCGCCGCGAATGACCAATTGAGCCTTCCGCTCCGCGCCGCTACGATTGGGCGACCAGCATCCCGAGGAAATTCGATCACATGAAACTGATTATCGCCATCATTCAGCCTAGTCGATTAGAGGCCGTCAAAGCGGCGCTTACCGAAGTCGAGGTGTTTCGGCTGACCGTGATGGACTGCCAGGGATTTGGCCGCCAGAAGGGGCATACCGAGGTCTACCGCGGCCACGAGTTCACCGTCAACCTGCTGCGCAAGGTGCAATTACAGATCGCGGTCAACGACGAGTTCGTCGAGCCGACCGTCAATGCGATCATCAAGGGTGGCCGCACCGGAGATAAGGGCGAAATTGGCGACGGCAAGATCTTCATTCTGCCGCTCGACGATTGCATTCGTATCCGCACCGGCGAGCGCGGCAGCGAAGCCATCTAGCTTGGCGGACCCATACCGCCAAACAACTCTCAACCAATACGCGGCGCCACGCACGCGCGGCGCTTATTCATCCTCGTCGTATGGGCTTTTCCGTCGCGGCAGATAGTGGCACAGCGCCACCCCGCCGAAATACAGCACGATGAGCGGTATCGCCATCAAGAAGATGCTGTACGGATCGGCGGGCGTGAGCACCGCCGAAATCACCGTGATCGCGAAGATGGCGATGCGCCATTTCTCCAGATACATCTGTACGCTGAAGATGCCGATGCGGTCTAAGAACAGCATCACCAAGGGAAGCTGAAAGCTGATGCCAAAGCCCAACGGCAGGATCAGCACAAAGCTGAACCACTCGCTGATGCGCGGATCGGGATCGAGCCCCAGCCATTGATTGAAGCCAATCAAAAAGTCGAGCACCGGCTTGAACACGAAGAAAAACGCCAGCGCCGCGCCCGCCAGAAACAGCCCCAGGCTGAACGGCAGGAACACGTGAACATAGTGCTTTTCGTTGGGATACAATCCGGCGGCGACAAACGACCACAACTGGTAAAAAACCCACGGGCTGGAAATGATGATGCCCGCCACCACCGAGGCCTTGATCCAGATGGAGAACGCCTCCTGAGCGCTGAGTGTTGTGGGGCGGACTCCCTGAATCTCGGTGCTAGGACGCCAGATGAGCATGGGCACCAGATTCAGCGCCGCGGCGGTTTGATCGGAGGTCGCTTCCTCGTCGGTCACAGCGGCGGAAGGCTTTGCGCGGGCCGTCTCGGCCGATTGCCGACTGACATAGACTCGCTCCGGCACCAGTCCATGTTGGATTGCCGCAATTGCTTCTTTCTCGGTGAATCCCAGCGTCTGTCGACTATCGCGAAGAGCGCTCAGATAAGCCGGCAAATTCTTCTCCGCCTTGTGGGCGTAATAGCCCTCGAGCGCGTCGACCAGGGGCTTTTGCACCAAGAGAACAATTTGCTGCCCCAGCAGCAAACCAATGCAAATACCGATCACCAGGCCAATCAGCGCGCGAAACAGGCAAATCCGCAACTCTTCGAGGTGTTCCCCGAAGGTCATGGTGCTGTCTTTGAACAGATCCTCGTTCGGCGGCTGAAACTTCATGCGGGCGGAGACAGAGGCTGGCAGAGCGGCGGGCGCTGCCGCGGGGTGCGGGGTCGAGCGGAAGGTATCGGTCGATAATAGCAGGGGCTTCGCAGAGCCACAATTACGCCCTTTTCGATCGCAATTGTCGCCGCTGGCGACGGTCGTAATACTGTTACAGGTTGTAAATCAGGTTCAAAACAGCCGCCGCGGAGTCCCGTTGACATGATCGATCGCGCCAAATCCGCCTCGCAACAACCCCTGGCAAGCCTGGACGAATGGGAAGACGATCTCAAGCGTCGCTATCCCGAACCGGCGGCCGATAACAAGCCGTTTTGCGCGACGGACCCCGACAAGAAGAAAGAAGAATTTCGCGATTACCGCGCCGAGGCTCGGGCCAGCGTCAAGGAGTTCTATCGCCTCAACCACACGCACCAAACGGTCGACTTTGTGCGCGGCAAGCGCGCGCAATTCCTGCCGCTTGCCAAGAAGCGCATGGGCGTGTGGGAAGCGTTGGAATTCCTCAACACCCTGGTTGACGATAGCGATCCTGACACCGACGTGCCGCAGATTGAGCACTGCCTGCAAACCGCCGAGGCGATTCGCCGCGATGGCCATCCCGATTGGTTCATCGTAACCGGCTTGATCCACGACTTGGGCAAGATTCTCTGCCTGTATGGTGAGCCGCAGTGGGCGGTGGTGGGAGACACCTTCCCCGTCGGCTGCAAGTTCTCAGACAAGATCGTCTTCCCGGAGTTCTTTGCCGCGAATCCAGACTCAGCGATGCCCGAGTATCAGACCGAGTGCGGCATGTACGAGGAGCGCGGCGGACTGGATCAAGTGCTGATGTCGTGGGGGCACGACGAGTACCTATATCATGTGGTCAAGGAGCACCTGCCGGAGCCAGCGCTGTACATGGTGCGTTATCACTCTTTCTACCCCGCGCATCGAGAGGGGGAGTATCAGCATTTGATGAGCAGGCACGACCAGGAGATGTTTGATTGGGTGCGCAAGTTCAACCCCTATGATCTATACACCAAGAGCGAGCAGCGCCCCGATGTGGCCGCGCTACGGCCGTTTTATCAAGACTTGATCGACCGCTACTTTCCCGCCGAAATCGCCTGGTAGCGTCGCCTGCACTCAGTCGTTGGGTGGCTCGGGCGCGAGCGTCAACGGCACGCGCACGAAGCGTGGATGGTAAATATCCGCGTTGTTCACGTTCTCGGAAAAATCGAGCGAGTTCACCACGTATGTCACCAATAGCTCGCCCGACCGAGACAACTCCCGATGCGCCTTGGCCGCGTAGGTGATGTGTTTTCTCTGGCTGCTCAAGCCGGGAACGGTGTAAACCGCTCTCGGCTCGGACCAGGGCCCCCACGGCGATTGCGCCGCGCGCAGCAGAATGCGGGCGCCAAACAGTGGCTCGCTTTGCGTAAGCAACCAGCGCCGGCCGCCATCGACATCGACCGGCGTTATCGAGTACTCGGTGGTCAATCCGGTTGTCAGTCCCACCGCGTCTCCCGGCCGCGGCGACCAGCCATTCACGGTGCGAAACTCCCATTGGTCCATCTGCTCAATTAGATCGCCAGACACACGCGCGGCGACCAGCTCGTTGCCAAATGGCCCGTGGGGGCGGTATCCAAAAACGTGCGCGTACTCGCGCCCGTTGGCGTCGCGGTCAACGAGCACCTCGCAACCCCATACGATCGCGGAGTCGGAGCGGGTTGTATCCGACAGCTTAGACGTCGCATGGGGCACGGCGATTTGCCGCACTCTCCATTGCGACCAGTCATCGTGCGGATTGTCGACCACCGCCATGGCGCAACCAACATTGCGAAAATCCATCACCTTAGCGCCGCTGCGGGCCATGCGCCACAGGAAGATCACCAAGCGCGCCGACAGTTCGTGCGCTCGCAACAGCGCGCCGTCGGCCACCCAGTACCAGGTTTCGATCGGCGATTGTTGAACAAGATCGCCCAATTGCTTTGGATCGGGCTGAATCCAAGCCGCCGGTTTATTTCCAGCCTTCGACGTGCCCCATAGGAACTCGACGACTGGTGGAGCAGGAGGCTTTCCCTGCGGAAGCAGGGGATGCCGCGCCAGCGTATTGTTGACCATCGTCGAGCCTGTCGCATGGCGTTGGTCGCGCACGTCGCCGATCCAGGTGTCGGCAAACAGCCAAAGGACGTGGCCATTGGCCAGATCGACCGAATACATCGCATCGCCACCGGTCCAGCCCTGCGCGCGCTGGAATGCCGCGTCCCACTCGGCATCCGGGACTGCAACCGCTGGTTCGACGCCGCGAACCGCGCAAGCCACACCCAGGACGAGCGCCAAATGGAGCACACATCGGCGCCAATGCCGGTAGTGTGAGTGCAACCTCATGACACAGATTCTCGCGCATCCAGCCGGGGCGCGGCAAGCGGTTAGCACGTCGGCCCTCTCAGCGCGGCGGCTGTTGCGGGGCCCGAGCCGTGGCCTCAATCTGCAACTTCTGCGCGTCGGACTGATCGAAAATGGTCCACACGCGATAGCGATCGCGGATCTTGGCCAAGATCTCGTCGGCCTGCGCGCGGACCCGATTCTGATGAATCTGCTCTTTGATCTTGACCTGGGCCTCCAGGAAGGGAGTCACGCCGGCGTCGCGCCGCTCCACCACCCGGACGATATACAGGCTCTTCTCGTCATCAATGATGGGACTCAACTGGCCAATCGGCAGCGCGAACAAGGCTTCGTCGAGCTTGGTCGAGGCCAGGCTGCCGCGGTTGGTCCAATCGCGCTGGCCCCCTGCCTCG
This sequence comes from Pirellulales bacterium, assembly GCA_019694455.1. Taxonomy (NCBI): domain Bacteria; kingdom Pseudomonadati; phylum Planctomycetota; class Planctomycetia; order Pirellulales; species Pirellulales bacterium. The sequence continues at coordinate 26,225 of JAIBBY010000007.1, read as the reverse complement.
GCGGTGATGCCTTGCGAAGCGCGTTTGGCCACCTCGCCAAACGGCACACCTCCCAGGACCGCGTTGCCGGCCTCGCCGATGGCCCGCCAGGCCGCGGCCAGTTCGCTGGGCGACTCGATGTTCACCTTGATTTCCTCCCAGCGGGCGCTGGCGGGGAACTCAAACTCCGCAATCCGCTCGCGGTAGGCGGCGAGCATCTGCTCGTGGGTGACTTCTTCATCGAACTTGATGTGTTGTCCCACCCATTGCCGCGCCAACTCGCTCTCCATCCACGACTTCTTTTCCCGTTCCAGCGTGGTGCCAAATCGGCGGTACTCGGCGTCCAGTTCGGCTCGCGTGTCGACTTTCGCCGCCTTGAGCTTTTTCTTGTATTCCTGGTCCTCCCACGCCTCGGACAACTTCTTCTGGATTTTCTCCATGGCCTCTTTGGGCACTTCGCGATGCGCGTCGCAGCAGGCAAGTTTCACCTCGACCAGCGGCGTCAATCGCTGCTCAATCAGCATCCGGCGGGCGTCGTCCAATTGCTCCGGCGGAATCTTTCCCTTGTTCTTTTCCAACACCTCATTGACGCTCATCATCAGATCGCCGAGCAGAATCACCTCTTGATCCACCCGCGCCATCACGATTGTGGGATCGGAGAATTCCTTGGGGATGCTCGTTCGCGGAGCGGCGAGCACGCCAGTGGGTCGCATGGCAGGCATGGCGGTTGCCGGCCGCGCGCCGGTGTTGCCTGTGGGAACAGTCATTTGCGGGGCGCTCTTAGCCGCGCCAAGCGGGGCTTGAAACGCCGCGGCCTCCACAGGCGAACGCGGTGATGCGCTGCTCAAGGGGCGCACACCGGTTACCACGGGCAGCGGCCCTGGCTTTGAATTGGGCAGCACATACGGCATGCCGAGAACGGCCTGCATCTCCGGTCCATAGATCGAAGGAATTTTCGAAGCCGGGCCGCCAAGCCGTGGGGCGCGCCGCGCTTGAGCGCGATACTCATTGGCCAATCGCTCCGCCTCGCCAGGGCGTAAGCTGTCGATACCGCCCAGCGAAGTTCCTGGCAGTTCTCCCTTTCGGCGTGGTCTGTCACTGCCCGCCCAACCCGCCGGACGCTCTGGCGAAGTCGGGGCTGTTGGTGGGCTGATGTTAAACGATTGATCGCCCAACCCTTGTTGCAATGACTGAAGCGGCAAGGGTTGTGAGGGATCGACGCCCGGCGGATACACATTCTGGGCGACTGCCGATGCGCACAGCGCGCAGCACACGCAGAGCGCATGCGCAAGCCATCGCCTTGCTGGTCGAATGAGCATCGACGCCATGATCCCTCAGCGGCACGCTCGTCACGGCCCGTTCCGCTTTGCCATCCGTGCGCGGAGTTCGAGCCAGAAATCGGGCGGGATTTTAGACTTAGGCGCGTCCGTGCTGCAACAGCGCTTTGGCAATGTCGAGAATCGCGTCGGCATCGCGGCTGGATTTGCCCAGGGCCAAATAGGCGCTCTTGTCGTCCACAATCCGCAGCCTCCCCCCGGTGCTATCGGCCAGCGCCTTGATCCGCTTGCGCGAGACGTAACCCAGTACCAGATATTGTTCGTCGAGATGCAGCGATTGCACCTCCCATTGATGGGCCAAGACGCGCAACTCCATCAGCGCCAGCAACCGTTCGACCGGTTTGGGAGGTTCGCCAAAACGATCCATCAGCTCCGCGCGCAAATCGGCAAGCTGCGACAAGTTGGTAATCCGCGCTATTCGGCGATACAGGTCGATCTTCGCGCGAATGTCGGGGACGTAACTTCTCGACAAGAACGCTTCGCCGGGCAGCGCCACGTTGACTTCCACTGATTCGCGGGCGGGCAGGTTCTTGAGGTGTCGCACCGCCTTTTCCAGCAGTTCGCAATACAGTTCATAGCCTACCGCCGCGATGTGCCCGCTTTGCTGGGTCCCCAAGATGTTTCCGGCGCCGCGAATCTCCAAATCGCGCATCGAAATGGCGAAGCCGGCGCCAATATCGCTGAACTCCTCAATGGCGCGCAATCGCTTGGCGGCAGTCGGATTGAGGCTCTGATGCGGATCGATCAACAGATAGCAGTAGGCCCGATGCTTGTAACGCCCGACACGTCCGCGCAACTGGTGCAAATCGGCCAGGCCATAGCGATCGGCCTGATCGATGAAGATGGTGTTCGCATTGGGGATGTCCAGCCCGCTCTCTACAATCGTGGTCGCTAGCAACAAATCGAAGCGATGATTGACAAAGTCAAACATCACCTGCTCAAGCTCTCCCTCGGGCATCTGGCCGTGGCCAACGCCAATGCGGGCTTCGGGCACAATCTGCCCCAGGCGCCGCGCGACGACCTCGATGTCGTTCACACGATTATGGACAAAGTAGATTTGTCCGTCACGGTTTAGCTCGCGCAGCACCGCTTGGCGAACCAGGTCTTCGCTGAATCGCGTGACGCGAGTCTCCACCGCCAACCGATCCTCGGGCGGCGTCATCAAGTTGGAGATGTCGCGCAAGCCCAAGAGCGACATATGCAGCGTGCGTGGAATCGGCGTGGCCGTGAGCGTCAGCACGTCGACCACTTCGCGCAGCGCCTTGAGTCGCTCCTTGGCGTCGACGCCAAACCGCTGCTCCTCGTCGATGATGACCAGGCCCAGATTGTGAAACTGCACGTCCGACTGCACCAATCGATGCGTGCCGATCACAATATCGATCGCGCCGGACTGCACGCCGTCGATCACGCGGTCTTGCTGTTTGCGCGTGAGAAAGCGGCTGAGGCCCGCGATATTGAAGGGATACTCCGCCATGCGGCCGGTGAAAGTGCGCCGGTGCTGTTCCGCCAGAATCGTTGTCGGCACCAGCACCGCCACCTGATAGCCGGCGTCGATCGCCTTGAAGGCGGCCCGCATCGCCACTTCCGTCTTGCCGTAGCCCACGTCGCCGCAGATTAGTCGATCCATGGGGCGCGTGAGCTGCATCTCCTGCTTGAGGCAGGTGATCGCGTCGAGTTGATCCTTGGTTTCGCAATAAGGAAACGCGGCGTCGAATTCCGTTTGCCACTCAGTGTCGGGCGGAAAAGCGATGCCGGGACGCGAATGTCGCCGCGCTTGCAGGGCCAACATTTCAATTGCCAGATCGTTGACCGCATTTTCCGCCAGTTGCTTGTGGCGCATCCAGGTGCGCCCCCCCAAGCGGGCCAGCGTGGGGCGCGCCTTGGTGCCGCCGACATACTTCTGCACCAACTCGATACGCGACACCGGAACATATAGCTTGACGTCGCCGTGAAACTCCAGTTCCAGGTGTTCTTCGACCTGATCTTCTTTCTCCAGGAGTTTCAGTCCTCGATAGCGGGCAATGCCGTGGCTGACATGCACCACCAAGTCGGACTCGCGCAATTCGAGGAAATTGTCGATGATGCGACCGAGCTGCCGCTGCGAGCTGCGCACCACCTCGGTGCGATGAAACACCTCGGCCGAACTGAGCGCCAGCGTTCGCGCCGGCACCAGTCGAAAGCCCTGCGCCAAGTGCCCGATGGGAAAATGAAGGCGGCCGCTGGTGGCCAGCGTCGTGGTGGCGAACAATTCCTCAAGCCGCTTCACCTCGGCGTCGGTCTGGCAGACCAGAAACACCTCCTGATCCTGACCGACCGCTTCTAACTCGTCGCGAATCCGATTCACCTCGCCGCTAAAGCGCTCGACCGATTCAACCTTGAGATGACAGGTTGTTTCCAGCGAACCGGCGGCCACGGCCTCGGCCGTCACCGACGGATACTGATAGATTCGCTTGAGCGTTTCGGCCGTAGTGTGATAGTGCTCGGGATGATCGAGTCGATTCAGGTAGTGGCGTCCCGATTCGTCCAGCTCGCTCGGTTCGACCAGAAGAAACCAGCTTTGCGGCGGCAGGTAATCGACAAGGTGCCCTGTATACACGCCTTGAGGGTCGATGGCCGTCAGTTCCAGCGTTTCGACCGGCGCCAGGCTGCGCTGCGTCGCCACATCGAAGCGGCGCAGCGACTCGATCTGGTCGCCAAATAGCTCCACCCGCGCCGGCGCATGCCAATCGTTCGCGAAAATATCGAGAATGCCCCCATGCAACGCGAACTCGCCGGGCAACTGCACCGCCGTGATGCTTTGGTAGTGATTGCCGACCAGCCACTCCAGCAGCGGTTCCACCGGCAACTCATCCCCCACCCGCAAACGGCGCGTTTGCCGCCCGATCAGTTCCGGCGGAGGCGCGGGCTGCAATAGCGCCTGAATGCTCGTCACCACGATCGGTGGTCGATCGTCAGAGGCCAGATCCTTGAGCAACCGCAGGCGTTCGCCAAACACGGCGTCGTAGGTGCGATCGCCCGGTAGCGACTCAGCGGCCGGAAAACTGGCCGCGCGGCGCATGGTGAACAGCGCCAAATCGTCGATGAACAGATCGACGTCGCTGGGGTGAGCGCAAACCACCACCACCGGCGCCGACGCATGACCGGCCAGCGCCGCCGCCGCCAGCGCGCACGAAGATCCCCAGACTCCGTCGAGCGTGGCGCTGTGGCCAGATCGCAGACTGGCCAGCACGTCGGCGAAGCCTTCGACCGCCTCGAGTCGTCCGACCAGGCTCAGTAGCCGATCCGACGTTGCGTTCGGGGTCTCAAGACTCGTCATAGAGTGTTTGAAATTCTAGACATGCCGCGATTTTTTTGAAGAGCAATTTGGAATGTCGGCGCCCGAATCGCGAGCCGAAGACGCCGTTTGCCGCGCTGGTCCGCAGTCGATACGATGCGATGAGCCGCACATGCCAATCTGCATTGCCAGCCCTGAGGAGGATGGCCGCCCCACATGAGCGAACTGCCGGAGGATCATGGAATTCGAGCCGTCATCGACGATCAGGCGCTAAGTCTGTTCATCGACTACGACCGACCCCGGCTGAGCCAATTGACGGCGTCGGGCAAATTTGAATATTTTCGCCGCCGATTCGAATTTGCCGTGCTAGAACCGCTGGCGGTCTTGCTCGACGAGCACGATCGCCCCAGCCACGACCGCGAGGCGTCCGTGCTTATCCTCTGGGGCAACTCGCTGATGTGCGCCATCGAGGCGCTAGGGCACTTTCTTACGCCGTCTATCGTGACCAATGCCCAGGCCTTTCAAACGTTTGTCACGGCGTTCATGGATCACTCGTGGCGGGACCGGCCGAACACGCCCCCACCAGGGGTCGACACCTATTCGCGTTGGCTCTGGCACTCGTTTCGGAACGGTCTGGCGCACGGCGCCTACGTCAAACATGGCGGCTTCGAAAAGCTGAACGGCCGCCTGTTTTTCGAGTCCCCCACTTCAGGCCTCCGCGTCGATCCCTGGGCGCTAGACATCGAGTTTCGCAGCGGGTTTAAAAAGATGCTGCAAACGGTCGCGCAGCCTGAGAACTACTTTCACAACACCTTCGTCGAGCGTTTTGAATACACCTACATTCAGGGAGAGGCCTGAACCGGCGGCGCGCCGAGCCAGCGATCAAACCACTCGTAGGCCCGCTGCCGCTCGGCATCTGGAAAATCGTGCTCAGCGTCGGGATAAAGCGCCGCTAGCCTATCGGCCGCGCCCAATAGTTTGAACACGGGCCGCGCCGCGCTGATGCACTCTCGCACGCCGCCGACATCGAAATTCGCGTCGCGCTGAGGCGCCACCGCCAAAAAGGCGCGGGGCGCGATGGCCGCTACCACCTCGGTAAAGTCGAACGGCATCTGCTCCGGGTCTTTGTGGTAAATCTCCGCGATCCGCGGCATGTAACCCTTGTGGCTCCAGCCTGTGAGGTCGCCGCCGTAGTACCGCGCAAAGCGGCAGAATCCGCAACTCGACACCACGCACGTAATGCGCTCGTCGAACGCGGCGACAAAAAGGCTGTTGTGCCCTCCCAGCGAATGCCCTACCACGCCGATCCGCTTGCCATCCACCTCCGGTAGCGACTGCAATAGATCAATCGCGCACATGTGATTCCAAATCCCCTTCATGGTGGCGCTTTGGTAGCCGCCCTTGTAGGGATCGAACTGGTATTCGCCAAAGTTTGGATAATCGACCGAGAGGGTCACGTAGCCACGTTCGGCCAGCTCCTTGGCGTAATGCAGCGTGTAACGATCGGCGAGCCCCGCTGGCGATGCGCTGCCCGCCTTGGTGGTTTGGTGCAGACACAACACGGCGGGCCGTCTGTCGGCGCCGTGCGGAACCAACAGATAGCCCGTAACGCGATCGCCTGGTTCGGTGGCAAACGAGATGCGATGCTGCTGGTACTTGTCGAACCGGCGCGGCTCAGAAAGCGCTGGCTCCAGCGCTACGCGGCGCTCGGGCCCCGGCAACGGGCCCATGACTTGCTGCATGTTCGCCAGGATATGCGCTCGCCGCGTGCGCCACTGGCCAGCGGTGGTGATGGGCTGCTCTCGCCCAGCCTCATCGCGCAAGATCAGCAAATTCATCTTGTCGGGATAACGGCGAGCGACCGCAGCGTCTTGCGCCAGCAGCGCTCGCCAGGGCAACAGCGGCACCAATATAATAGCAACGAGAAAAAGCCTCATCAACTACACCTTCGTAGGTGGGATTTTTTCAATGCCGCATTTCGCCACACGGCAGTTCACCCTGGCCAAGTCGCTGGTCTGGCTCACTGCCGCAGCGATCGTGTTCGCCTGCGCGCGCCCAGGTTGGTCTCAGGTTGTGGCCGTCCATGCCATCGCCTTGGGCGCTGCCGCCGCGCTATTCTATGTGATCTGGAGAGTCGCCACGCGTCCCTATCCGTCAAAATAGCCCGGATGAATCCGGCCCCCTTGCCCTGGCGGATCGTCAGCCGCAGGCGCGAACCGCTTCTTGCCGCGGAAAACGCTACACTATCGCGGCGACTTATCCACTGAACGCAGCGGCTTGTACTCCGAATGCTCGAACGCTACCTCATCGTTTGGCTCTCGCTGCTGGCTTTGGTGGCCTATTCGTGGCCGGGAGCGAGCATTGGCTTTGATCCCTTCCTGGCCAGCGTTCCGCTGTTGCCGCTCATGATTGCCGTCATTATGTTCGCGATTGGTTGGCTGATGCCGCGCGACGAGTTGGCCCAAGTCGTCCGCCGCTGGCCCACCGTGCTGGGCGGCACCGCCGTGCAGTACACGGTTATGCCGCTGTTGGGCTACACCATGGGGCGGCTGTTCGGCTTTGAGGGCCCCTTGTTCGCGGGCATTGTGATCGTGGGCTGCGTCCCAGGCGCAATGGCGTCCAACGTGCTCACGCTAGTCGCGCGCGGCAACGTGAGTTACTCCGTAAGTCTCACGACGTCCGCCACTTTGCTGTCGCCGCTTGTCGTGCCGCTGGGGCTGTGGCTGTTTCTCGGCGCCAGCGGCGTGCCGATGCCCGGCTCGGTTGCTCGCAATTTGGTGCTGCAAGTGGTGCTGCCGGTATTGGTCGGCCATCTGCTGGGGCGCGGCGATCGCGGTTGGCAACAAACGGGGCGCCGGTTGGCGCACCTGGTCGCCAACTTGCTCATCATCTGGCTGATTGCCGTAGTGGTCGGACAAAACCGGGGCGCGATCGAACACGTTGAACCGCGCTTGGCCTTGGCGCTCTTGTGCGTGAACTTGTTCGGTTATTTGTTCGGCTACCTGGGCGGCTTCCCGCTGCGAATCGACGAAGCTGCCCGTCGTGCATTGGCGATTGAGGTCGGCATGCAGAACGCCGGTCTCGGCGTGGTGCTGGCGAACCAGCTTTTCACGCCCGAGGCGGCCTTACCGCCAGCCATGTTCGCTTTTGGCTGCATGATGACCGGGGCGATGCTGGCGCGTGTCTGGGCCGCCTTTCCGCCGCGCACTCACTTGCCTGCCACTGCAAACGCGTAGCGCGACTATTTCGTCGCTAGCGGCGGCGTCGCCCCCGAATCACCCGCCGGCGCTGGCGTGCCCGGTTCGTACCACTCGCCGCGCAGCCAATCGACGATTAGCTCAATCTCGCGCGGCGTCCGCACGTTGTCGAACGCCGGCATCTGGTGGTTGTCGCCGTAGAAGCGCTCATGGCCTGGGTTCTTCACAAACTCAATTAACCATTCGCGCGATCCATAGCCAGTCAGATTGGGCGCCGTGCCTCCTTCGCCAGCCTCCTCAAACGGATGGCAATCGACGCAGCCAAACTTCTCCTTGATGAGCTTGGCGCCAGCGTCAATCTGTTCGGCGTCCTTGGCGTCTGCCGCGCGCTGCGAAGCGAGCTTGGCCTGTGCCGACAGCGCTATGATCCCTTTTTCGAGTTCCGCCTTGTCGATGTCGGCCACGTTGTCCTTGACCCAGTTCACCATTTCCTGATCGACATGCTTGGTATGGCCAAAGTAGTTGGGCCCCGCCACTTGCTCTGGGTTCAAGAGTCCGGCAATCCACTGGCGACTGGCGAAGCCATACAAATTCGATCCCTTGGGCTCCGCCGGCGCCGCCAGCCCGACGCCCTTGGCGTCTTGATACAGGTGGCAAGTGGCGCAGTTCTGTTTGAACAAGTAGCGCCCTTCGATCTTGGGATCGTTGCGCACAAGACTGATGGCGCCGGTCGGCGGAATGCCCTGCCCTTCGGCAAGCGTGATGGCGCGCTCGGCGTCGGCATGCGCGTCGGCCACCGCCTCGTGATAGCGGTCGTTTTGCCGATCGGCGTTCAGCGCCGCTGCGGTGAGCACGCCGATTCCCACCAATAGCCCCACTAGAAAGGCAATGTTGAAGCCGTGTCCCAACTTCCAACGCCCCACAAACGGCATCAAGGCGAGCACTGTCATCACCACGCCGGGGATGACGATCGCCCCCAGAATCTCCTGCGATTCGCCGTGAAAGTATTTGAGAAACTGAAACAAAAACAAAAAGTACCACTCGGGGCGCGCGGCATCATAGGGACGGGCCGCGTCGGCCGGGGCGCCAAGCTCGGCGCCGCCACGCCAGACAACCAATAGCAGCACCACCGCCAGCACCGCCAGGCACGCCACCGCGTCTTTGAACACCTGATCGGGCCAAAACGAGCTGTCGACTTCCGACGCATTCTTGGCGTGGATGCCATGGCGGCGGAACACGTAGATATGCACCACCAAAAAGAAGATCAACAGTCCTGGCAACACGCCGGCGTGCAGCGCAAAGAATCGCGTCAGCGTTTGATGCCCGTACGATCCGCCACCTACCGCCAGTCGCTGTAGCGAGGGGCCGACCACCGGCACGATGCCCATGATGTTGGTGGCGACCTTGGTGGCCCAATACCCTTTTTGGTCCCACGGCAACAAATAGCCGGTGAGCGACAACCCCAACACGATCTGCATCAGGATCAAGCCCACCCAAAAATTTACTTCGCGCGGCGCCCGATAGGCGCCATCGATCACCACTTGCAACAGGTGCAACGCAAGCAGCACCACCATGAGCTGCGCCATAAAGTGGTGCAGTCCGCGCAGCAGCCCCCCCCCTTGCATCTCAAACTGAATGTAGAAGACGCTCTCCCACGCCGTCTGGGCGCTGGGACTGTAGGCCATCCACAGGAACAGCCCTGTGATCACTTGCGCCGAGAATGCGAACACCAGCGTGCTGCCCCACACATATCGCCAGCGGGCGCCCCCCGGAATACGTTCATATAGAGCTTCGTGCGCCAGCGCGCGATACCCGGTGCGATCGTCGAGCCAATCCAATAGCGCGCTCATGCCCTGGGTATCCTTTTGCTCGAACCAGCCAAAAAGTTCTCGAATTTGACATACACGTCCTGCGTTCCCGATTCGTCGCGCACCTCAACGGCCAGCGGATCAAGGCCGCGCGGACTAGGGCAGTGCTGCGGATCGATGCGCTCGCCGTTCTCCTGAAAGCTGCTGTCGTGGCACGGACATTGAAACTTCTTCTGATCGCCCAGAAACGCCACCATGCAGCCCGCATGAGGACATTCGGCGTTGAAGGCGAACAACTTGCCGTCCACGTTGCGCAGGTAGACGGCGCCCACTGGCTCGCTGTCGTAATGCGTCCAGGCGTCGGTGCGATCGCGAATAACCTGGAACAGTCGCGGCACGCCATCGGCAGGCACTGCGGCCAACGGCGTGATGCGCACAAACTCGGCTGTAGCGCCCTTGCGCCGCAGCGGATTGAGGAAGGTCCACAAGCCACTGGCCGCTGGAACTAGCATCACCAAGCCGCCAATCACGACCGCGCCGACCTTCTCCAAAAAGTTGCGGCGCTCGTCGCCGGCCGGGGGTTGCTTAGCAGCGGGCGGCTGCTTGCCTGCGGGCGGAGATGCCGTGCGGCTCATGCCACATCCTTAATTTTGGACCTCACGATGCGTCGCCAAGCTGTCTCGCGTTCGCGGACTATACGCGACTCGCTTGGCAGGCGAGCGCGCCCTAAGGGCTGGCGACCCATTGCAGGCGGGAAGCGGGCGGAAATTCGCGCGGAGCACACGCCGCGCTGACGGCGCGGATTATCGCATCGCCGCGCGCACAGCGTCAAGCACCGCGCGCTGCGCGCTAGCGAGCGGTCCTGACACACTGGCGCCCGCCGCGGCCTTGTGTCCGCCGCCACCGAACTTCTCCGCCAACGGGCTACAGCTCACTTGCGTGCGGCTGCGGAAGCTGATCTTGAAGTCGCCTCCGGGTTGTTCGACAAAGATCACAGCCACTTCCACGCCTTGAACTGAAAGCGTGAGATTGATGACGTCCTCGGTGTCGCTGCGCAGCGCGCCGGTCTCGCGAAAGTCGGCCTCCTCCACCCAGGTATACATCAGCCGCCCCTCCATATCGCTGGTGGTGCGGGCCAAGATGCGTCCGCGCAATTGCAAACGCGCCAGCGTGTCTTGTTCGTACAGCGCGGTCCACAACTGTTGCGGACGCACGCCAGCGTCGACCAGCCGCGCGGCGACCCGATACGTGCCGCCCGACGTCGAGGGAAATCTAAACCAGCCAGTGTCGGTCGCGATCGCCGCGAACAGCGGCAGGGCGATCTTCTCGGTGATCGTCACCCCCAAGGCATCGGCCGCCTCCACCACCAGGCGCCCGGTGGCCTCGGCGCTGGTGTTTTTGAAGGGCTCGGCGCCCAGATCGTCTTCGCTCAGGTGATGATCGATGACCAGCTTGCGAGCCTGGCTGCCGCGCACCACGTCGGCCATGGGCCCCAATTGCTGCCACGCGCTCGTATCGAGCACTATCAGCACCTGGGCATCAATCTGACTTGCTTGAATGTCTTGTCCCAGCGCGCGAATCTTTCGTTCCGGATCGATAAAGGCCAGGTTGGGGGGCGTCGACTGACCGTTGACAATCGTGACTTGCTTGCCAAGCGACTCCAAAACACCCGCCATGCCCAACTCGCTTCCCAACGCGTCGCAATCAGGACGGATGTGACTGGTGAGCAAAAATCGGTCGTGTCCGCGCACAATCTCGGCGAATCGCGGCCAATGGATCGAATCAGGGGTCATGACGCCTCCGTCGGTTTGGCTGAATGTTCTTGCTGATGTTCGGTCACGATGCGCCGGGTTTCGATTATGTCGGCCTGCAATTGGCGCTTCAGCGCGTCGACGCCGTCAAAGGTTCTCACCTCGCGCACGCGCGCCAGGAAATCGACTTCCAATGGTTGGCCATAGATCGAATCGTGCCAATCGAGCAGGTGCGCTTCGACCTTCAGCGCGTGCTCTCCAAAGGTTGGATTCGGACCGATGTTGATCGCGGCCGTATGGCTGGCGCCTCCCAGATGCGCGATGCCGGCATACACCCCCACTGCCGGCAATAGCGTGTCGATCGCCTCGATATTAGCCGTGGGGAATCCCAGCTTCGCGCCGCGCGCTGCGCCATGCGCCACCATGCCGCGGATTCGGTAGGGACGGGTCAGCAATTGGCTAGCCATGCGCACCTCGCCCGCCGCGATGAGCTTGCGGACTCGCGAGCTACTGACGATCTTTCCATCAACGTACACCGGTTCGACGATCTCGCACTCGATGTTCGCCTCGGCGGCGTAGCGGCGCAATAGGTCGATATTGCCCTCGCGATTGTGCCCAAAGAAGAAGTTCGGGCCTTCGACCAAAGCGCGCGCGTCGAGCCGCGCGCGGACAATTTGCTCAAAAAAGTCGCGCGCCGATAGTTGCAATAGCGCCTCATCGGTAGGATACGCCAGCACGCAGTCGACCCCCAATTCGAACAGCAGCGCCGCCTTCCGATCGGTCCAGGTGAGCGGCGGCGGCGCGTCGTGCGGCCGCAAGAGTCGCACCGGGTGCGGATCGAACGTGAACACCAACGATGGCCCACCGACCCCGCGGGCCCGCTCGATCAATTGCCGCGCAATCCGCGCGTGCCCCAGATGCACGCCGTCGAAGTTGCCGATCGCCACCGCTCCCGATCGAAATCGGTGGGGCAAATCGGCCAAATCGCGAATAAGTCTCACTGGCGGTGCGAATCCCGTTGAGCGGCGTCTCTTTATTGGCAAGCACTGGCTGCCAGAAGCGAATTGGCAATTATCTTTGCCTGGCTTAACAGGGTCAACCGGCCAGATTTTGCATAGGGCTGTTCGCTGGCCAAATCGATGCGATACGATAGTGGCACGTCGCCATCGCGGGTGTGATTGAGCCACCGACTCGGCCGCGTCCCACGGTGTCGCCAGTACACATTGCCACTTCACAATGAACCAAATCAACGAGAGGATGCGATGATCTTGCCAGGATGGTCTGCCGCGCTCTGCTTGGCGATTTGCCAGCTTGCGCAACCCGCGCAGCCCGGCGCGTTGCCACCGCTGGGTCCGGCGATTGGCGCCGAGGAGCCCGAACCGACTCCCCCGGCCGACTCAGCGGCGCCGCTAGACGCATTTCCGGCCAATGCGCCCCCAGCGGCCTTCGATGCCGCTGAGCCACCCGCCGACAGCGCAGCGCCTGCACATGCCACCGATCCGCCGCTTGGTCAGCCGGCCCCGCTGGAACAGCCCGCTGCCTCTCAACCTCTGGCCGAGGTCGATCCGCATCAGCCTCTAGAATTGGGCGATCGGCTTTATCGCGCGCTGGCCGCCGCTGCTGCCAGTGGCCTGGAAGGACGCCCACTGGCGCTCACCGACGCCTTGGCGCGCGTATCCGATCCCGCCTCTCGGCTGGAGGCGGTACATGCTTATTGGCAGTTGGCGGCGAGCATGCTCGACTTTCATTTTCGCGACGTCGAGGCTCGCGCACTGGAACAGTTGCTCGACACCGTGGACGCCCGCGCCGCCAACAGCCAGCTTTCAGCCGCGAAGTCCGCGGCCGACGCGCGGCGGCAGGAAGCGCAATTGGCTGTCGTCGATGCGCAGTCGCGTTTGACGCGAGCGCTGCGAGCGCCGGCCGCCAACGAAGTCTACCTGGCGAGCGACGCGCCGCACGCGGGACCCTATAAGACCAAATTCGACCAACTCTTTCAGACCGGCGTCGCGCCGCCACAGGCCTGGCTGTTGAATCGCGTTTTGCCGTTACGGCATCAAGAGGTCCAATCGCGATGGCAAGCAACGCAGTCAGCCGAATTGGCCGCTCAACTCAGCGACGAATCGCACCGGGCCGGCGCCGAGACGCTGGCGTCGCTGCTCGACGATTTAGCCCTCGTCACCTCGGTCCGCCGCTCGCTGGTCGCCAGTCTGCGCCAATATAACGACGAAATCGCCAATTACGCTCTGGGCGTCTTTGTGGCCCCAAGCGAGGTGCAACCGGTTGCGGGCATGCTCATCAAGCCGCGCCCCGGACAACCCGGCGAAGCCGATCAAGGCGTGCGCCGCGCACAGTTCGATGAACCCGCTGCGACGCCACCGGCCGAAGCCGGCGCGAGCGGACTGACACGCGATGAGGTCGCCGATCTACTGGCGAACACGCAAGTTTTTCCTGGCCTCGTTGAGCTGGACGACAATTTGCGAGCGCAACGGCTTGTCTCGAGTCTGTACCAGGCGCCGGTGGCGGCGCCGCCGGCGCATCCCATCAACCTGCTCGATGCGCTCAAAGCGCCAACCGTCGCTTCGCAGTCGCGTCTCGATCTCATCCATAACTATTGGTTAGCCACCGAATACGCCGCTCGCAGTCGTCTCTTGGAGGATTCCGTCGCGCAATTGGAAATGTTGCGCACGGCCGCCGCGCTCGACGGGGCGGGCAAGCGGCCCTCGGCGTCAAGCGCCTTGGTGATCGCGGCGCAGGCGTCGGCCCGTGGCGACCATTTAGCCACGGAGATCGCGCTGGCCAACGAGCGCTGGTGGCTCTCCACCGCGCTGGGCAAACGCCTGAACGACGAATGGGTCACGCCGATCACGCCGCCGCACGCGGGACGATATCGCGACAAGGTAGCGCAAATCAGCGACGATCCCACCTTTGCCGTGCGCGCGCGACTCATTGCGCGCGTGTACGATGTGATTCTGGCTCAGGCCGCGGCAGTCGTCAGTGCCGACCAGGCGCGATCGGCGGCGCTAGCTGCGTTTGCACAATCTCCCGCCAATCCGCGCCCCGCGCTCAAGGCGATTAGTGCCGAAATCAACGAGACGCTTGGCCTTTGCGCCAATATCACTCGCTTCAATCATCAAATCGCCGAATACGCGCTGGCGGTTCTGCCCGCCAATATTTCGCCCGAAATCCTGGTCTCGACGTTAATCGTTAGCCCAGCGGCTTCCGCGGCGCCTCAAGGCTAGCCGTTCGGCTGTTCCACCTTGCGCTTGAGACGTTCCTTGAACCGCTCCAAGGTAATCACGGCGCGCACATGCTGGCCTTTGGCAATCAGCTCCTGTTCGTCGCGCGCCTCGATCGTCAACGTGACGAAGCGACCTTCGACCTTGGTGACCACCGCCTGGGCGGTGACGGTCATGCCCGCCGGTGTTGGCGCCAAATGCTGAAACTCAAAGCCCACTCCGACCGAATCGTCGCCGGCGTTGAGGTGCGGCGCCATGGCCTGCCAGGCCGCGGCCTCCATGAAGCCCAACAAATGCGGTGTGCTAAGCACCGGCGCGCCCCCTGGATTGTGGTGACTGACCAAATGCTCCGTCACCACGCACCGCCGATAGGTCCCTTCGATTCCCGGAGTCAGGCTACTGTTCATGGCTTGGTTGTCCGCGGATTACTTTTGCGCTGTACGATAAATTCGCCGATGGCCTCGCGCGCCATCGGATGACGAAAAGTGCGGGCGAACGCCGCCGCCGAGCGGCGATCCCATTCGGCATGCGCCACGCCAGTCCAGTTGGCGTAAAACTGTTTGGCTTCGGCTACCACATCCGCGCGCGAACCGCTCCATTTTTTGGCGAGATCACCGAGTGCGGCGTCCACTTCCAGTGACGGAACGATCTGGTCCACAAGTCCAAGAGTCAATGCTTCCTCGGCGGTGACGCTTCCACGCGCAACAAGAAACTGTCGCGCGCGGGCAGGGCCAAGCCAACTCGCCAAGCGCGACAATCCCCACGGCGGCATCCAGTTCCGCGCCAGCGGCGTGAAGCCGAGTTGCGCCTGCGGCGTGGCGATGCGCCAATCGCAATAGAGCGAAATGAGAAAACCGCCTCCCAGCGCGAACGACTCCATGACCGCGACCAGCGCCATCGGCAGCATCGCCAGCCGATCCAGTAGCCGCGCCAGTCGCATATCCAACTCGTCGCTGACAGTCGCATCCGCCGCGGCAAGCTCCTTGAGATCGGCGCCGGAGCAGAATTTTCCGTCCGCGCCGCGGATAAACAGAGTTCGCACCGCGTCAGCGCGCTGCAACGTGTCGAGATGCTCGGCCAATAACTCCACCATGCGCGCGTTGATCGAGTTGGCCCGCTCGGGCCGATTAAGCCACAACGTCGCGCACGAATCGGCGATCTCGAGATGGAGCGGCAAGTCGCGCATGGCCCGTGAGTCTAACCTGTCGCACGGCGACACAGAAGCGGCTAGTCCATCAGTGCTTCGGCCAGCGCCGCTCGCAGTTCGGCCAGCACCACCGAGTCTGGCTCCGTTTCGCAGCGTCGCTCCAATACCGCCTGGGCCGCATCACCGCCTATTCGCCCCAGCGCCCAGGCGCATGCGCCACGCACCAACGCTTCTGGGTCATCGAGGCCAAGTGTCAGTGCCCCGATCGCGGATCCCAATTTCTGATTACCCAACACGACCGCGGCGTTGCGTAACAATCCACGGCGCTTGGCGCGCCAAATGGGAGAACCGCGAAACCGCTGGCGAAACGCCTGCTCGTCCTGCGAAAACAACTCGGTCAGATCGAGCGGGTCAAGATCGGCTCGCGGCGCGAGATTTGAATCAATGGAAAGGGGCGCATGTTGATTCCACGGGCACACCTCCTGACACACATCGCAGCCGAACACCCAGTCGCCCATGCCAGGACGTAAATCAGAGGGCACGGGCCCACGCAATTCGATGGTCAGGTAGCTAATGCAGCGCCGCGCGTCGAGCACATACGGAGCGACGAAGGCGCCAGTCGGACAGGCATCCAGGCAAGCCCGGCACGTGCCGCAATAGTCGGATGCCCATGGCTCGTCGTATTCCAGTTCCAAATCCGTTAACAGCGCCGCCAGAAAGAAATAGCTCCCCAGGCCGCGATTCAACAGCAATGTGTTCTTGCCGATCCAGCCCAGGCCAGCAAGCTGCGCGAACTCGCGCTCCAGAAGCGGCGCCGTGTCGACTACGCAGCGCCAGCGCGCGTCGGGCGTCACCGGCGCAATCTCGTTCGCCACCCGCTCCACGCGCTGGCGGATCAGATCGTGGTAGTCGGTTCCCCAGGCATACCGCGACACGCGCCCCCTCCCCTGCCCTGCCACTTGTGGCGCGCTGGCTTGGTACGGTAGCGCCAGCATCACCAGCGATCGCACCCCATCCAGCACATGACTAGGATGTTCGTACGCAGCAGCGCGCCGGCTCAGGTAGTTCATCTCTCCCGCATACCCGGCAGCCAGCCATTCAGCGAACCGTTCGATTCCGCCGGGCCGCACTGCGGCACAGATGCCCACCTGGGCAAAACCCGCGCGCCGCGCCGCCTGCTTGATCTGCTCACTCAGGCCGAGTCTTGCGGTGGCGCTTGGGTGAGTCATTGAAGCACGAGGCTCGCTAGCCGCCAAAGAAGATTGAATGGCTGCCGCCCAGTGTACGCCTGTTCCGTCACGCCAGCGAGGCGTCGCGCACGTTGTGCGGCCAGCCGTTTCGATTATTCTGGAACCGAGTCGTCTACCTCTTGGGTCGAAAACAAGGCTACCACGATGCGCTCCCCTGTCACCGCTTGCCTCGTCCTGCTTGTCGCTCTTTCGTGTTCCAATATCGCGCATGCGCAGCCTTGCGGCGGCGCCGGCGTTGGCGCTTGGTTCCCCGGCTATTGGTACAACATTTACGGCATGGAATCGATCCCGTACTACCAATTGCACCCGCCGGTGTACTACAGCGTGCCGGTGCCGCGCACCTATGGTTGGAGCCCATTCGCCTATCCGCCCGGAACCATGACTCCCGAGGTGGAGATGATCGAGCCACAGGTGATGAACAATCCGTTTGTGCCGCGCGAAGACCAGGCCGCCTCCACCGACGGGCGCGTTGCCGTTCGGCCCCTGCGTGTCGCCAACCCGTTTGCGGTCGAGAGCGACGCTCAGCTATCACAGACGCAATAACACGCTGACCATGCTAGCAGTGACTAAACTGCTCTAGACACCGCGCGCGAAGCCGCTACTCTACGCCACCCCCATTTTCGGGCAAGAGCCACCGGTCCGCGCTACGCCCACTGCGGACATAATGGTCACGGACGACCACCGCGGCCGCGCCGCCGCGAAAAAAGGAGTTGGCGATGGATTGCAAACGCTGGCCGCTATTAGCACTGTTGGCGCTGACTGGCTGCCAGTCGCAAGTGCCAACGCAGAATCCCTTCTTTGCGACGACCGTGCCGCCGCCGAGTACGGCCGGAACGGCCGAGGCACCCGCGTTCGGCGCGGGCTCAATGCCCGGCGTCACGAGCGGAACACCGGCGCCTACGGCGACTCTCGGCGCGCCGGCAGGCAGCACTTTTCCGCCCGCCGTCACGGCGCCTACCTCGAATTATCCTGGCACATCACTGCCCGCGGGGGTGGCCCCACCACCGGCCGGCGCCACATCGGCGCCCGCTCAGAGCACTCCGTATTATCCGCCCGGCGGCACCTTTGACTTTCGCACAGGGTCAATCGAGCGAGCGATTGGCGAATCGCTCGCTGCGGCGAGCGAGCCCATTCCAGAATCGGCCAGCTACGATCGCGGCGCCACTGGCGGCGCCGAGCGCCCGTCACGTGCCACCATCGCGAGTACCCAAACAAGCGAGACGCAATCCGCATTGTCGCAGCCGACCGATCTGGCGCGCGGCGAACGCATTGATCGGCTCGAGTGGGCGGCTGACGGCGTCGGCGCCGCAACCGATTTGGCCACAACCGGCGGCCGCGCCAACGAGTCGCCGATTCGAATCCCCGCCGCGGCGCGAACGGAGCTTCGAATCGTCGAGTCGAGCGAGCCAGAACGCGTAGCATCCACCACAGGTTGGACGACAGGGCGGCGACGTAGCGATGAACCCGCGCAACTGGCCGTCAACGACGCTCAGATGCGCCGATTGGACAGCGCAAGCGAGCCGGCGCCCGCAGAAGATCATCGGCCGTCGCGGGTGACGCTCGCTTCGCATCAAACCCCAGCGCGCTCTACTTCCGCCTCGACCGGCGGAGAGTATCGACACGACGAACAATACCAAACCCTGTATGGCAAGTTGGAATACTCGCAGGCCAGCGACCAATGGAAACTGCGGTACATTCCGATCGATGGCCAGACCGATCGCTATGGCGGCAGCGTGGTGATCGACAACGTCGCCGCCGTCGAGGGTCACCGGCCAGGCGAGTACATCATCGCCGAGGGCGCCATCACTAGCGACAAGGCCAATGGCGCCCGCTATTCGCCCAAGTTCGCCGTGCGCAGGACGCGCGTGCAGTAGCCGCCGGCGTTCCATTGTCGGCGCGCCATCCCCTCGCGGCGCCGAGTGTCATAGAATCGCAGTGGGGAACTTTCTCTGTCCAGATTCGACGCTGCGATCGGTTCGCTATGAGCCTATTGCCCAACGGGCTAGCCAATCCCTTGCAGATGCTCACCGGCGGTTCAAACGGCTGGCGACTCGCGCGTTGGGCGGCGCAACTGCCGAAGATCGCTAGTTTTGAACCCACGCTGCAAGCGCTCTCTGATCCCGAACTGCGTAAACGCAGCCTGTCGCTGCGCTATCGCGCCAAGGCTCAGGAACCGTTGGAACGCATCCTGCCCGAGGCGTTCGCGCTGGTCCGCGAGGCGGGGCGCCGCCGGCTGAACATGCGGCACTTCGACGTGCAAATGCTCGGCGGCATGGCCATGTTCCATCGTTCCATCGCCGAGATGCAAACTGGCGAGGGCAAAACGCTCACGGCCACTCTGGCAATGTACCTGTTCGCCTTGGCGGGCAAGGGCGCGCATCTGGCAACCGTCAACGACTATCTGGCGCGGCGCGACGCCGACTGGATGCGGCCTCTCTACGACGCGCTGGCCATCTCCGTCGGAGTCGTCGAATCGAACCTGTCGCAAGACGACCGCCGCGCGGCTTATGCCTGCGATGTGACCTACGGCACCGCCAAGGAGTTTGGCTTCGATTTTCTCCGCGACCGCCTGCTCTTGCGCCGCATTCGCGAGGGGCAAAACGACATCGTCGGCCAGATGCTGGGGCTCGACGCCGCGCAAGGCGAACTGCCGGTGCAGCGTGACGCGCAATTCTGTCTGGTCGACGAGGCCGACAGCATTTTGATCGACGAGGCGCGCACGCCGCTGATCATCAGCGCCTTGCCGACCGAAGCCGAACGCATTGCCGTGCAATGCTATCGCTGGGGGGCCGAAGTCGCGCCGCAGTTCAGCGAAGCGGACCACTACGAATACGATTACGACAAGCAAAAGGCCGAGCTGAACTTTGCGGGCCGCCAACTCGCGCGCAATCTGCCTAAGCCCGAGGCGATGGACGCCGTCGGCATGTCCCACATTTATGAATATGTGCAACGCGCCATCAAAGTCTCGCGGGCCTTCATTCTCGACCGGCAGTATGTGGTGCGCGACGGCGAGATCGTGATTGTCGACGAGTTCACCGGCCGCTTGTCCGAGGGACGCAAATGGCGCGACGGGTTGCACCAGGCCATCGAAGCCAAGGAAGGCGTGGAAGTGACCGTCGACGCTGGTCAAGCCGCCCGCGTCACCGTTCAGGATTTCTTTCATCGTTATGAGCGGCTGGCGGGCATGACCGGCACCGCTGCCAGTTCGGCGCGCGAGCTGCGCAAGATCTATGGGGTGAACGTCGTGCCAATTCCCACCAATCGGCCCGCTATTCGGCAGCGTCTGTCCGATCGCGCGTTCGGTAATAGCGACGTTAAATGGGCCGCGATCGCCGAGGAAGTGCGCGAGCTCAACGCCACCGGCCGTCCGGTGCTGATCGGCACGCGCTCCATTGACAAGAGCGAACTGCTGTCGCGCCTGCTGCGCCAGATCGGCATCGAGCATCGCGTGCTCAACGCCAACAAGATCGTGGAAGAGGCCGAGATCGTCTCGCGGGCAGGGCAACTCGGCCGCGTGACCGTATCGACCAACATGGCGGGGCGCGGCACCGACATCAAGCTCGGCCCCGGAGTGGCCGAGCTAGGCGGACTGCACGTGATTTGCACCGAAATGCACGACTCGGCGCGCATCGATCGGCAATTGGTTGGTCGCTGCGGCCGGCAGGGAGACCCCGGCACGTTTCGCCAATACCTTGCGCTCGACGACGACATTTTGCTGACGGGACTCGGACCCACGACTTCCAAAAAGCTCAAAGAACGTGGCAAGGACGCGGGCGGAGGATTCGATCAACTCGCCAAACTCTTTGTTCGCGCCCAGCGCAAGATAGAACGTCGCCACTATCGCGATCGCCGCGCGCTCATGTACTTCGAACGCGAACGCAAAAAGATTCAAAAGCAGATGGGGCAAGATCCCTATCTCGACACTGCCGGCTAATCCGCCTCGCCACGACGCCGATTGGTCGGCAGGCGCGGCTTTAAGAGCGCCGCCGCTGCCAGCGCCATGAGCGCCAACACAAAATACTTGGGCCAACGCGCCAGAATGATCGCCAACAGGATGACTCCGCCAAAGAGCCATGAGGGCGCGCGCTCGAGTTGCGGCAGCGCCAGCCAAATGGCCAATAAGACCAGACCCACGCGCAACAGCGCGGCGGCCAGCGACAAATATTGTCCGCCGGTCCCAGACGCGAGATAAGCGACCAGCGCTAGCGCCAATAGCGCCAGCGCGATGATGCCCAATCGATTCCGTACAGCCATGATTTAGATGCGATCGAGCGCGTCGATCCAACGTCCCAAGTCCAAAAGCTCGTCTGCGGACAACGGCCGCTCGGTTTCGCCCAAATCCTTCCGCGTCACCGGAAACTTCATCGTCTCCAGCTTCTCCAGCCCGGCGCGAATGGCCCGGGCAGACGCCGACTTGGCGCTCGACGCGGAGTAGATGGCCAAGCGCTGAAGCGGATCGTTGTCTGGCGCTTTGCCCGCCGGCGGGGCATTGATCGCCGCGACGGCGCGAATCTTCTCGCGCTGGGCGAACGCGATGGCATATGCCAGCGAACCGCCGGTCCCCTCCCCTGCCGCCACGACACGCGCTGAGTCGATGTTGTACGATTTGATGACTTCGGCCAGCGCCCCCTGAATGAAGCGCTCTTCGGTCGGCTTCCAACCGCCAGCGTCGGCGGCCTGGGGCGCCACCAAGATCAGGTCACGCGCCTCGCACATCGGACGAAATCTTTCAATCAATTCGTCCGACTTGCCCCCCCCTGCTCCGTGCAGCCACAGCACTAAGCCGTGCGGCACGCGCGGATCGTAGTCGCTCGGCACATAGGCCACGCACTTGTTCGTGAACTCGGGAACGTTGATATCCAATTTGCCCACGCTGGGGCGCTGTTCCGCCGCGCCGGGCAGCGCCCCGTGCGACGCCGGCAGCACTGGAGGCAGATCAGTCGGCAGCGCTGCCAACTCAATTTCGGCGCTCCGCATCTCTTCGCCATGAGTCCATTGCAACTCGATCGTCTCACTTGGCGCGAAACGAGCCAGCGCTTCCCAGACCTCTTCCAGCGAATTGACAGCGTGACCGCCGATGTGCGTAATGCGGTCGCCCGGCGCCAAACCAGCGCGGCTGGCAGGGCTCTCGTGGTAGACATACCGAACCACAATGCCATGCACGCCGGTTGCCGGGTCGCGCAGCGGCAACACCCCAATGAACGGATGAGCGTACGGCGGCAACTCGCCGACCAGTTCCAAGCGGTGTTCCAAGCGCTCCTCGCCGCGCAGCACCACCAGGCTGATCTGATCGCCGGCATATCGCGGATTCAACTCACTGCGCATGGCCGCATGCGACTCGATGGCGCTGCCATCGATCTCGGCGATACGATCCCCTGGTTTGATCCCCGCGCGATACGCTGGCGAATTGGGACGCACCGCGCCGACAATCGCCGGCTCGCCGAACAGACTGGCGCTCTTGAGACTGACGCCCAATAGACCCGAGCGCAAGTCACCTTCGCGCAGCCGTGGCAGAACTTGCTCGATATGCGCCAGCGGTATGGCGAAACCAATGCCCGAGTCGTACCATTCGGCGCCGGCGACTTCGCTTTGTTCATCGGGCGACAGCGGAACCAAGATGCCGAGCACGCGTCCGTCGAGATCGACTAGCGGCCCGCCGTAGTTGAGCGGCGAGATCTTGGCGTCGGTCTGTATGGCCTTGCCCCAGATGCGGCTTAACCCGCTGATGATGCCGACCGATAGGTTCGGCCGGGCGGTATCGTATGCCTTGCCGACCGCAATGGCCCAGGCTCCGACGTGCATAGACGACTCTTCCGCCGCCTCTGGAACCGCGAGCGGTCGTTTGGCTTCAACCTTGAGCAACGTCACCATGCGATTGGAGTCAGTCCCCACCAGGCGCGCCGCGTGACGTTCGCCGTCAGGCAGCGTTACCAAAATCGAACTCGGATCTTGCGCGAAGTTGAACGCGCTGGAGACAATGTAGCCATCGGCCGAAACAATCAGCCCGGTCGTCGCGGCGGAGCCGACCTCGACCCGTCCGACCCGCTCCAAGCCGCCCACGGTCTCGATGCGGACCACCGACGGGGCCACCCGGTCGACCGCCGCGCGAAACGCCTGATCTTCCCGGCGAGTTAAATCGTCGGCGCCGGCCGCCGCGGTGACTAGCGCCAGCCAAATACACATCGCTATTCGCAAGTTAGCCAGGCGCATCATGGCGACTGCAGCGCCTCCAAGCGGATTTCGATCAGTTGATTGTCGCGCATCACGCCCAACCGCACTGGGTCGGCACGGTCGATCAGCTCCAACTCGATTTGCAGCGCCTGTATCGACTGCACCAAGCGGTCATTGACCGACACGATCAAATCGTCCGCCCGCAGGCCGCCGCGCCGCGCAACCGAGTCGAGCGCGACCCGGTCGACAAAGGGCGGGGTGCGTTCGACGACGTTCGGCACGGTGTCCAAACCCAATCGTTCCAAGCTCCAGGCCTGCGCCGGCTTCTCCGCTTCGGCGCGTGGCGCGGAAATGTATTGCCCACTCGCCAATTTGTCGATTTCTCCCACGATTTCCTCGATCGGCACGGCGTAGTTCAACCAGGCGCCGGTCGCCGCGCTACGGACTTCCTTGCCGAGAATCCCGAGTAGCGAACCATCCGCTGCAATGAGCGCCCCGCCCGCCGCGCCTGGGTTATTGGTCATGGCGTCGAGCACATAGACCGGCCCTCGATACGGCATCTCGAACACGCCGCGCCGGGCCGCGAACTGCGTTTTGGCGGCGATGATCCCATGCTGCACGCTCGCCGCCTCGTCCCCTGCGGCCACTCCAAACACATTGCTTAGCGCCAACACTCGCTCTCCCAGTTCGGCGCCGCGCGACTGGGCTAGATCGAAATACGGCAAGTCCTCGGCTTCGATTTGCAGCACCGCCACTTCGCGCTGGGCGTCGGCGCCCAATAGCTTGGCGGAAAATCGCCGGCCATCGGCCAACGTGGCTTGCACCAGATCGGTGTCGAGCACATAGCTCCAAGCGGTGAGAATCTTGCCATCGGCGGAAATCAGCATTCCGCTCTGATACGGCTCCAATCCGCGAAAGCCGCCGGCGCCCATTAGTTTGACGATTTTCGGCTGCGCCCCGGCGATTGTCTCCACAAAATCGGCGCGCGCTCCCGCGTGCGAGGAGACAAGCGCCGCCACGAGCAAGGCCCATCGGATAATGATCGCTCTCGGCGTCATCGCTCGCTCTGCTTCAAGACGGCAAACTCAGGGAAGTGGAACACGCCATAAATCTCGTCGCCGTAGCGACACTCGATCTCTCCCGGAATCGCTCGACCCTCTTGATCGTGATAGGCTCGAAAGTACAACTCGCACGGATCCTCATCGGCGACCAAAAACAGTTCGAGCGCGACGAGACGCCCCGACTGCTTGTCCAGATAACAACGCACGCGCGTGCCCGCCGCCTGCCCCAGCAGCACGTCGTACAGCGCGTCGCCAATCGGCAAGGGCGCTTCGCCTTGATACACAAGCTGGTCAAAGCCCGCCGGGCCACGCAAAAGCAGTTGTCGCCAAAAATGAAGCGCGGCCATTAGCCCACCGCTGTCCGCCGGATCGCGCGCCGCGGTCAGATCGTCGCTGATGTCGAGCCGCAACTGGCCGCCCGGCAGCACGGCCTTGACGGTCTTATCGTCCAGCGTGAACTCGGCGTCGCCAGCGGTCGCCAGTTCTCCTTTCAATCGCCAAGCGCCGGTCCAAGGCGCAAAATCGCCTTGGCCGAATAGCGACTTCAAGACGCGCGCCAGCTCGACCTCGTTAAAGTGGAAATTGGCGAATCCATCGCGCTCGGCGAACAACGCCTTCACCGCTTGCGGCATCTCCTTGGCCTGATGCGCGCCGCCGATGGGCAGTTGCTTGGGCACGGGATGCTCCCCCTCCGGCGGCGCCTCCTTTTCCCTGTCTCCCTCCGGCAACTTGGGGAGCTTTGGTCCCCCCTCATCCTCGTCGTTCGGCTTGTCCGGGTCGGGCACGCCAGGGCCGGCGACCACTTGCGCCAATTCGGCCTCGGTGTGCATCCCCGTCAGCCGCACAAAGACGCGCTGCGTTTCGCCACGGCGACGATACTCAATCGGCACGCGCCACCCATCCGGCAACACGCCCAACGCGTTTTTGAACGCGTTCACCGTGCGAATGGGCCGCCCCGCGAAACTCAACACCTCATCGCCATAACGCAGGCCGCGGCGATAAGCGTCCGAGGTTTCGAGGATGTCGCTAATCACCACGCGCCCCTGGCCGTCGCTGGCGACCACGGCGCCCAGGCTGGCATGGTCCACGACGCGCCCGCCGCGCAACGCGCCGAGGAACTTCTTGATCTGGTTGATCGAGATTGCATAGGCCACGCCCACATTCACACGGCCGCGCTTCTCGAACGAGCCACGACCATTGATGCCGATCAGCTTGCCATCCGAGTTGAATAGCGGCCCCCCCGAGTTGCCCGGATTGATCGACGCGTCGATCTGCAGGCAGTCGGCGTACTCCAAGAAACTGCCGGCCGGCGGTTGATAGCGATGCACCCCGGAGACAATGCCATAGGTCACAGTCGGACGAAAATCGGTCGCCAGCAGAAACGGGTTGCCCATGGCGAAGACCCATTGGCCAACTCGCATCTGATCGCTATCGGCCATCTCCGCGAAGGGAAACTTCTCGCGCCCCAGCAGTTTGATCAGGGCGACGTCACCTGTTGGATCGAGGCCGACGAGCACCGCATCCAGGTAACTGCCGTCCGCCAGGCCGCATTTCATCCACGCGCCAGAGGGCTTGGTCACGTGAAAATTCGATAGCGCGTAGCCGTCGGGTGTGATGACGACTCCCGATCCCCCTCCCCCACCATCAGCCGAAAAGATAGCGACCACGCTCGGCTCGACGCTCTGCATCACGGCGATCCGCCGCGCTTCGGCCTCGCGAACGAGCGGATCGACCTCGGCAAGCACAAGCCGCGGCAGCAGTAAGACGGCGAGCGACAACCACAAGAGCATGTGCTTCATCGCATCAACTTGGCCTCGCAAAGATTGAGATGATCGGCCACGTCCTGATTCTCGCCAAAGTCGACCACAATGGCCAACCGCTGCACGCCGGTGATGTCCAGGTCAATTGGCGTCGGCGCTTGACCGCCACGCGCTTCGAACTGCAGCAACCGGCGGCCATCGCCTTCAATCGCCACGACGACGTCCCCCCGCCGATCCATGCGATCGTCGATGCC
>JAIBBY010000006.1 GCA_019694455.1 Pirellulales bacterium | reverse complement strand
TTTGTACAAAAAATTGCGTTGAGCCCGCGCGTCAATTGTCGTACTGTACGTATGTATCAAAATCGCATTCTCAGAGCGCCCCGGTGATCGACCTGCCGATCTACATGGACAACCACGCCACCACGCGGGTCGACCCCAAAGTGGTCGCGGCCATGGCGCCCTATTGGAGCGAGATCTACGGCAACGCCGGCAGCACCAGTCATAGCTTTGGCCATCAAGCGCACGAGGCGGTCGAGACGGCGCGCGCCCAGATCGCCCAAACCATCGGCGCCAGCGAGCGCGAAATCGTCTTCACCAGCGGCGCTACCGAAAGCAACAACCTGGCCATTCGCGGCGTGGCCGAGCGCCGCCGCCGACGCGGCAGCCATTTGGTGAGCGTGACCACCGAGCACCGCGCGGTGCTCGATCCGCTCGAAAAGCTCAGTCGCCGCGGCTACGAGGTCACGCTTCTACAGCCTCAGCAGATGGGCAGTCCTCGCTGCGGCTGGCTCGATCCGCAGCAAGTGGCCGATGCCTTGCGCGACGACACCTGTCTCGTCTCCGTCATGCTCGCCAACAACGAGATTGGCGTCATTCAACCGCTGGCCGAGATCGGCCGGCACTGCCGCGAGCGCGGCGTGCTGCTCCACTGCGATGCCACCCAGGCGGTTGGCAAGCTGCCGGTCGATGTCGATCGGCTGCAAGTCGACCTGTTGAGCTTCACCGCCCACAAGATTTATGGTCCCAAAGGGATCGGCGCGCTCTACGTGCGCCGCCGCGCCCCCAGCGTTCGGCTGCAACCGTTGGTCGATGGCGGTGGCCAGGAATGGGGTTTTCGCAGCGGCACGCTCAATGTCCCCGGCATCGTCGGCTTCGCCGCCGCGCTAGGATTGTGCCTGGAAAACCTTGCCGCCGAGTCTGCCCGACTCGCCAGCTTGCGCGATCGGCTGGCCCATGGGCTGATGACCGCGCTCGAAGGGGTGGCCGTGAATGGCCCCGCGCTCGACCAACCAGGTCTCCGCCTCGCCGGCAATCTCAATCTCAGCTTCGCCTACGTCGATGGCGAGGCCTTGATGATGAACATGCGCGATCTGGCCGTCAGTTCCGGCAGCGCCTGCACCTCGGCCAATCCCGAACCGAGCCACGTCTTGCGGGCGATTGGCCTGTCCGATGATCTCACCCGCGCCAGTCTCCGCTTTGGCTTGGGGCGGTTCAATACCGAGGAAGAAGTCGACTTTGCCATCGAAAACACGGCCCATACCGTCCGCCGGTTGCGCGCCCTCAGCAGCATGAGCTAGTTTACGACGGCAGCGCTCCGCGCCGCCCAGCAAGCCTACACCAACAACCAGGATCCGATTCCGATGAATCAACCCCACCACGGCCATCAACAAAAACCACGCCGCGCTCCGCACAAAGACTGGCGCGTGTGGGCCATCGTTGTGCTCATGCTCGCCGGCATGGCCATGTATGTCTTGTCGCTCGACGAACAGATCGTCCCCGAGACGGGCGAAACCGGCGAGCGCATGCCCGCCGCCGCCGGACCGTAAACGGCAATCGGCGCCGCGCTCAATCGTCGAACACGCGCAGGCCGGGTATCGCCGTTTCCAACTGGCGGATGCCGCTTTCGGTCACCTGCGGGCAGCGCAGATCAAGCCGCTTCAGTTGTTTGACCTGCGCCAAATGCGCCAAGCCGACGCAAGTGATTAGGTCGCTTTCCAAACACAGGCTATTCAAGTAGGAGAAATCGGTCAGATGCTGAGCGAGTTTGGCAAGTTGCGCGTCGGTCAGGCCCGTCTCAATGTGCTGCAAACCGGCCTCGCTCCGCATGCCCACGGCCCCATCGGAATGCACCGAGATGCGCGTCACCCGCACCAACAGCGGATGTCGGGGCAGCCACTGTTTGACGAGCGGCGGGCCAATCAAATCGCGCTCCACCACAAGCCTAACGCCTCCCGGCAGGTGCGAGGTTAGTTCGCTCATTGCCTGTTCCTCAATCTGTTTCGAGCGCACAAAACTTGCATAGAAGGCAAAGATCATTGCCGTCAGCGTGACCAGCACCAAGAGCCCGCGCAGGCTCCAACGCGGCAATCGCCACCGCGCCGGTCGCCGATCGACCAACGCATTGTGGATTGCGGTATCCATTTCGATTGGCTCCCAGCCAGTCGCCGCTGCCCAAGCGCGGCGCGATCGGCACAACCGGCGCCATTTATGGCTCAAATCGTACCACGCGGCCCGGTCGCCGGTCGTTGTCGGACGGGCCGGTTTCATCGCTATCCCCCGAACACGACTCACATTCCGTTCACGGCGACTCGCCGTGCGGCCTGTGCAGAAACGCGCGCGAGCCCGTCGATGTGAATGCTGGCATTGATAGCACCTACAGACTGGCGCCGCCCAACGAAATTATATGAGCAAGACCCGTCGCAAAGCATCGCTGGCGGTCCAATCACCGCTCGAAACCTATCTCCGCGAAATCAACGAGACGGCCCTGCTCACCGCCGAGTTGGAGCAGCAACTCGCAGTCCGGATTGGCGAGGGAGACACCGCCGCTCGCGACCAGATGGTCCGCGCTAATCTGCGGCTGGTGGTCAACATCGCCCGCGGCTACAGCGGCAAGGGGCTGGCCCTGCAAGACCTGATCGAAGAGGGCAACCTCGGCCTGCTGCGCGCGGTCGAAGGGTTCGACCCCGCCATGGGCACCCGCTTCAGCACCTACGCCAGCTATTGGATCAAGCAGTCGATCAAGCGGGCGCTCATCAACACCGCCAAGACCATTCGCATTCCGGCCTACATGGTCGAACTGCTCTCCAAGTGGCGCCGCGCCTCAAGTCGCCTGACCGAAGAACTGGGCCGCACCCCCACCCCGGAAGAAGTCGCCCGCGTCCTCGGCCTGCCGCGCAACAAACTGCCGATCATCAAGAAGGCGATTCGCATTTACAACTCCACCCCTCAAACCGATCAGGCCGAGGCGGGCTGGTCGCTCGGCGAGATGGTGATGGACGAGCGCGCCAAGAATCCCGAAGACGAGCTGGTCGAAAGCGACGCGCTGCATCAGGTGCTCGGCATGCTGGAGACGATGGACTCTCGCGAGGCGACCGTGCTCCGCATGCGGTTTGGCCTGCACGATCAACAGGCGCACACGCTCAAGGAAATTGGCGAGTCGCTTGGCCTCACCCGCGAGCGCGTCCGTCAAATCGAAACCGAGGCGCTCAACAAGCTGCACGCCTCGCTGCACGGCCCGCACGACTTCAACTAATCGGTTGCGCGCGGATCGAGTCGATCACCTCATCGAGTCGATCTTCCAGCCGATAGCGCGGCGCATAGCCCAATAGCTTCTTCGCCCGCGCGATGTCCGCCACGCTATAGCGCAGTTCGGTCACGTCGCGCTCGGCGTGATCAAAGCGGCCTCGGCCGAGTCGCGTGCGGATCAGCTCCGCCAATTCGCTGACGCTGGTTCCGATCCCCGTGCCGATATTCATGGTCGCTCCGGCGGCGTGCCGCGCGTCGGCCGCCAACAGCAGCGCCTGCGTCACATCGGTCACATGGGTAAAGTCGCGCCGCTGCTGGCCATCGCCAAAAATCACGCAAGACTCGCCTTGCAGAATCCGCGTGATGAAGATCGTGGCCACGCCCACATACGGCGTATAACCCTGCCCGGCGCCATAGGTGTTGAACAAGCGCAGCACGACCGGCTCCAGGCCCAACCGTGGCGCCATCATCCGCACATACTCTTCGGCCGCCATCTTGCCCACCCCATACGGGCTCAGCGGCGCCAATTTGTGTCCTTCGTCAACCAAGACTTCGGGCAGGCCATCGGCGTACACCGCCATGCTGCTGGTGAACACGAATCGCCGCACCCCTGCCGCGCCCGCCGCCGCCAACAAGCGCAGCGTGCCGAGCAGGTTCACCTCGGCGTCATCGACGAATGTCGCCACCGAATGGCGAATCGAAACGCGCGCCGCCAGGTGAAACACCGTGTCGACCGCTTCGCACGCGCGTCGGCAAGCGTCGCTGTTGCGGATGTCCCCTATGGTCAACTCCGCTCGCGGATCGACCTTTTCGCGCCGGCCCACCGATAGATCATCGAGCACGCGGGTTTGCCAGCCCTCGTCGGATAGCGCCGTCGCGAGGTGGCTGCCAATAAACCCCGCCCCCCCTGTGACTAAAGCTCGGCGATTCATGTTGGCGCCAACTCCTCCGGCTTACACCGTCGCTACGCCTTGCGTGGTCACAATCGCCCGCGTTAGCTCCACTCCGGCCGGCACGGTCGCCTCGCCAAACACTAGAGTTTCGCGCAGCCGCGCGCCCGCGCCAATGGTCGCGCCATGGCCGATCACGCACGAGTCGAGCGCGGCCGACGACTCGACCATCGAGCCGGGCTCGATGTGGTTCGCTTGGCGCCGTTCCGCCAGCGCGGCCAGGTTCACCGCCAAGAGGTCGCGCGGAAAAGTCAGGTTGATGTCGGCGTCAATGCAGGTGGCCGCCCCCACGCGGTGCCCATCGTCGATCATGATCTGGATGCTATCGGTGATTTCGTACTCGTCGCGCATTGCGGTGCGCGGCGTGCGGCGCACGGCGTCAAACACCACGGGCGTGAACAAGTAAACTCCCACCCCTTTGAGGTTGGTCATCGGATAGCGCGGCTTTTCCACGACTCGCTTCACGAGCCCTTCCGCGTTCTCGACGATGCAAAAATTTCGCCGTAGCGCTTCCTTGTTCTCCTCGTGGATCGCCGCCAATGCCGCGTCAAGCTGACTCTCGCGCCAGCGGCGCAACATCGCGTCGATGCGCGGCGCCCGCAGATAGATGTCGCCCAGCATCAGCAAGAACGGCTGATCGATTAGCGGCTCCAAACAGCCCACGCAATGCGCGATGCCGAGTGTCTCTTGCTGCTCCACATAGTGGATCGCCACGCCAGGGTTGGGCAGCCGCTCGATCTCGCGCACCACCTCAAATCCGCGATGCCCCACCACAATGTGCGCCGAGCGAATGCCCAGCCCCGCCATCAACTCCAATTGGTGGTACAAGATCGGCTTGCCCAAGACCGGCAACACGCACTTAGGCAGGTTCGACGGAAGCTGCGCCATGCGGCTTCCCTTGCCGGCGGCCAGAATCACTCCGGTCAATTCTGCGTGTTCAGCCGACATGCGATGCCATTGCCAAAAGGGGCGCGTTGCTCACTTGTACTAACACTATCCGCCCCCCGCGCAGCCCGCCAGCTTGACGACCCAGGTTCTAAAACTCGCGCAAGATGCCGCGCCGGAACAATCGGCGCCGCCTGTGCAGGTAGAGCAAAAACCGCATCATCCGCCAGCCGGTCCGCCACACCTTGAGCTTGCTCTCCCCCGCCGCCCGTTCGCGATGCCGCACCGGGCATTCCACGCAGCGCGCGCCGGTCGCTTCGAGCTTGATGCACATCTCCGTTGGCAGCGGAAACCCGCTCGCCTCCAAGCGCAGCGACTGCAATAGCTCGCGCCGCACCACCTTCAGCGCGCAATTGGTGTCGCGCAGCCGCGTGTCAAACAAGAATCGCACAATCCGGTTCAAGGCGCGATCCGCGATCACGCGCAGCGGCGTATCGCGCTTCTGCACCCGATAACCGACCGCCGCGTCGCATCCGCCCGCCTCGATCGCGCGCAAGAATGTTGGTATGTCGGCCGGATCAAATTGCCCATCGGAATCGATGGTGGCGATGTATTTCCCTCGGCACGCCGCAATCGCGCTGGTCAGCGCGTGCCCATAGCCGTGATTGGTGGCGCCCCCCACTACTCGCAGTCCCGGTACATCTCGCGACAACTCCGCCAGGACTTGTCCAGTGCGATCCGTGCTGCCGTCGTTGCAAATCACGAACTCGGCCGCGATGCCAGCCGCGGCCATCGCCGCGTGCCACTCGCGAACCACATCGGCGATGCCGGCCTCTTCGTTGTAGGCCGGCGCCGCCAATGAAATCTTAGGCGCGATCTTAGGCGCGGTGCTCTGTACCGACTGCGACAAGCGTTTCCCCCTTCAATCGTTATCGACTCTCTGCGCCCCGCGTGACTCGGCCGCCAACTGCCTCAAGAGCGCGGCCCAGCCTCGCGCCTCGGGCGCGTCGAGCATGTCCAACTCTTGGGCCAGCGACAACCATTCGGCGCTAATTGGCGCCAGCTCGGCCGTGACCTGCAGGTTCGCTAGCGGCGCCGCGAACCCCCAGGCGACAAGCTGATCGCTAGGGTAGCGAATTGCTCCATGCGTGAACCAGAACTTCGGTAGGCGAATCACCTTCTTCTCTTGCACGGCGTAACGCGATAGCCACGCCATCGCGCGAAAATCGGGCGCCGCCTGCTCCCAAAGGTTCGCCCAATCGGTTGCGTGCGGCACGGACGTCTCGCGCAGTACCGCAATCGCAGGATGAATCACCGCCGCCGAGTCCGCTGGCACAATTCGCGCGTCATAGGTATGCCCACGGTCGCAGGCGGCGGCAAACATCGATGTCGTCCATAAAAGATGGCTTGGGTTCGCCAACAGCACCGGCAAGTCGGGTATCGGCGCCCGCGCTGCCGCTGCGCGATGGTCCAGTCCGCGCAGTAGCCGGCGCTGCGCTTCCAGCGCCAGCGTCGTCGATCGACCCACTAGCTCAAATTGCGCGCGCGTCTCGCGGGCGACCCCACGCTGATGCCACGCGAATAGCGAGATCACCACCACGGCTGCCAGCGGCCAAGCGCTGGCGGGCGCCACGCGCCCCTTTCGTACGCCAAAATCGAAAATCGTCGCGGCGGCGACCGCCCACATCAACGTGGGGATATAAAGGTAGCGTCCCGAGCTCAGCGCGCTGTCGAATTCGACAGAGGCGCCCCCAAAATTCACCAACAGCAGGTTGATCGTCACCACGCCGATCAAAAGCAGCAAAAGCCGCCACAGGCCCGCCGACGCGGTGGCCAAAGCCAACGGCAGCGCAATCGCCGCCAGCAATAGTTTGGGGCCCAGCGCTTGGCGCTCGGGCGAAAGCACCTGCCCATAGACGAGCGTAGCCGCGGCCACGCTCGCCTGCCCGACCGTACGGTACGCCACGTCCAGCGGCGCGAACGCTCGCTGCCGCTCTTCGCGCCCCATCTGCGGGATCAAGATCGCCACCTGCACCGCGCCAAAGATCAGATACGGCGCCAGCCACCCCCAGCCAATTCGCCGCCGAGTTTGCCGATTCCACGGCGCGTGTTCCAACCAAAAAAACTGCGCCGGCGCCGCCGGCAACAGCGCCACCATATTGCCCCAACTCAAGAGCGAACAGGCGGTAGCTGTCGCCAGCAGCAGCGTCCAGCGGCCCGCATGCGCGCCGGTGAGCCGAGTCACGCACACCATAGCCGCCAGAAAGAACAAAATCGCCAGCGGAATCATGCCGCACATCAGCCACGAGAGCGGATTGTCCCAGCCGCCGATCGCGGCGCCGGCGAAGACCAGCGCGCCGCACCAGGCAGCGACGGTCGCGGCGCCATACCGCCGCAGCAGCAAAAACAGCAGCGTCGACGAAAGTCCATGCACGATCGACATCACGACGCGGTAGCCGGCGGTGTCGATGCCAAACGCCAGCCATTCGCCAAAGTACAACAGTTTCCACAGCGCCATCGGGTGCGGTCCCTGCGGCGCCAGGACGAAGAACCCCAACGGCCAACGGCCGGTGCGCACCAAGCCAATCTGCACGAAAAAATCAAGGTCATCGAGCGCTACCGGCGCGGCGAGGTACGACCAGCGGGTGAACAGGCCCAACAGGATGGCCGCGACAAGAACGCCCCATGCCCCGCAAGTGGCTGAGCAAATCAGCCGCAAATGACGCGAACTGGCGGGGCGCGGCGCGTCGCTCAACGGCGCCCCCCAACTGTCGGAAAATTACGCAGGATGGCCATGGCGGGTCGATTTTATGAGCCAATGCGCTCGCCTTCAACCGTGGCCAAAATGCCTTGCCGCGCGCATGTCATTTCGGCTAGGGTACTGGCGCAGAACACGGAACGAATTGAGAGGCGAATCCAGCAATGGCAGAACGCAGCAAGTACCAAGAAAAGATCATCCGCAACTATTACAAGAATCAGGACGAAATCCTGCTTCAGCGGCTGGGCGAAAACGTCACCGACCTCTATCTCGCCGAGGGGAAGGGCCGAGCCCGCGTTTGGAAAAACATCGTCGGCGCGCTCGAAAAGCTCAAAGTTCCCAAAACCAGAATTGACCAACTGGTGAAAAAAGACGACGCCGCCTTGCTGGCCGCGCTACTCAAAGAGTTGCTCGACAAGAAATAATCGCCGATTCGCCGCCAATTGCTGGTCCCACGCGCAACTCACGCCGACTGGACCAACTCGGTAGAATAAGGGGCGATCCGGCGCCCCGATGGCGCCGTGCCAGCGCATGCCGAGCCGTTGCCGGCGCGCTCATCGCAGGTCATTCCTTCGGCGCCTCCATGCCGCTTGTCGATATCCAACACGTCAGTCGCAGCTTTGGACCCACCCAAGCGCTCAGCGATGTCACACTGGCCTTGGAGCCGGGAACCATTGGTCTGGTTGGCAACAACGGCGCCGGCAAGTCCACCCTGCTCAAGATCTTGCTGGGATTGCTGGCGCCCGATACCGGCCAGGGAACCATCCTCGGCTGCGACATCACCCGCTCCGGCAGCGCGCTGCGCGGCCGCGTGGGCTACATGCCAGAGGCCGCTGCGCTGGTGCCCGTGCTCAAAGGCGTGGAATATGTCACGCTGGCCGGCGACCTGTATGGCATGAGCCATCGCGACGCCAAGCGCCGCGCCCACGAAGTGCTCAACTACGTCGGCTTGGGAGAGCTGCGCTATCGGCAACTGGAAGAATACTCCACCGGCAACGTGCAGCGACTCAAGCTGGCCGCCGCGCTCGTCCACGATCCGCAATTGCTGCTGCTCGACGAACCCACCAACGGGCTCGACCCCGCCGGCCGCGTGGCCATGTTGCGGCTGATCGAAGACCTGATCGCCGAGACCGGCAAAAGTCTCATCCTCTGCACGCACCTGTTGGGAGACATCGAACGGCTCTGCGAACAAATCGTAGTGCTCGATCGTGGTCGCGTAATGCGCTCCGGCCGTATGGAAGAGTTGCGCGGCGTCGCCACCGATCGCTACGAAGTCGCCTGGCAGGAAACCGCCAGTTCGCGCAGCTTTCGCGCCGCGTTAGAACGCGCCGGCGCGCGGGTCGCCGCCAATGGGTCCGACCTCGAATCCGTGGTGACGGTGCCGGGCGGCTGGAACACGCGCCGCTTCTTCGAACTGGCTCGCGACTGCCACGTGGTCCTGACCGATCTCCGGCCGGAAGAAGAAGACCTGTCCAGAATCTTCTTTCGCGTGACCGACGCCGCCCACGGCACGTCGCAACTCGCCTCCAACTCAAATCGCGGAACGGCAAACCAGTAGCATGGGCATCGACAACGCGCACTATCATGGCTGGCACGGCCAGCTTCACTCTCCCTGGTTAGCCTGCGGCGCCATCGTGCGCGTGGGGCTGCTGCAAGTGTTTCGTCGCCGCGCCTATTGGGTCGTCATCGGTCTGGGGCTGCTCAATTTCCTCCTCTTTTGGTCGGTCATTTACGCTGTCACGCAGTTTCAAATCCCGCAGCGAGCGCAAGAGAACTTGCTGCGCGGTTTCGGCTTTAGCGCCAATCCTACCGACGCCTCGGAGAACGGCTACATCGAGTTCATGCAGCGGCAAAGCATCGTGGTGATGATCTTGCTCGCCTTCTCCGGCAGCCTGCTTGTCGGCGCTGATTTTCGCTTCAACTCCATGCCGTTCTATCTTTCGCGGCGCATCGACCGTCGGCACTATATTGTCGGCAAGCTGTTGGCGATCAGCGCCGTGGTGTCGCTGATGACCACCATTCCGGCGCTGGCGCTGTTCGTCGAGTACGGCATGTTCACCAGTTCGCTCGACTACTTTCGCGACAACTGGCGAGTGCCGGTAAGCGTAATCACCTATGGCGTCGTGCTCTGCGTGGTGCTTTCGATTCTGCTCGTCACGCTCTCGGCCTACCTCCAGCGCATGGCGCCAATCGCCATCACCTGGTCGAGCCTGTTTGTCATGTTGGCCACCATGGCCAATCAACTGATCGACGCCACCGGCAATCAATACTGGGGGCTGCTCGATCCGTGGCGCAACATTCGTTATGTCGGCAAGTTGTGCTTTGGCGCCTACGCCGGCACAGAAGAACTCAACCGCGAATTATGGGCGCTCGGCATCCTGGCCGTGGCCTGCTCCGTGGCGCTAGTGGCCTTGGCGCGCCGCGTGCGCGCCGTCGACATCGTCACCTGATCGGAACGCGCTCGCATGTGGCTCAACTTCGAAAACGTCACCAAGTTCTACGGCGCCGTCATTGGCGTCAACGACATTAGCTGCCGCATCGGTCCCGGTATCACGGGCCTGTTCGGCGCCAATGGCGCCGGCAAATCCACGCTGATGAAGCTGGCCAGCGGCCAACTCCGCCCCAGTCTCGGCGAAGTCCGCATTGGCGACCACCGGTCCTGGTCCACCGCCGCCAAGGCGCATCTTGGCTTCAGCCCCGACATCAACAACTTCTATGAAGAGATGACCGGCCGCGACTTTGTCGAGATGATGGCGCGGCTCTACGGCTTCACCGCCAGCGAGGCGCGCCAGCGCAGCGAAACCGCGCTGGCCGAAACTGGCATGCTCGACCGCGCCAATCGCCGCATCGGCGGTTGCAGCCATGGCATGCGGCAACGCATCAAGCTGGCGCAAGCGCTCGTCCATGACCCGGAAATCCTCTTGCTCGACGAACCCATGACCGGCATCGATCCCGGTGGCCGCCGCGATATCAGCCAACTGCTGACGCAGCTTGCCGAGCGCGGCAAGACCATCCTGGTGTCCAGCCATATCCTCGGCGAGGTCGAACAGCTCACCGATGCGATTATCATGATCGCCCGAGGGCGGATCGTCGCTTCTGGCACGCTGAGCGAAATCCGCAACTTGCTCGAAGATCAGCCATTCGTCGTGCGCATCGTCGCTCGGCCGCCGCGCCGCTTGGCGGCGCTCTTGGTCGAAACCCCCGCCGTCGAGTCGGTCGAGTTACGCGGCGACGCGCTGACGGTGCGCACCCGCCAACCGCTCGGCTTCTTTGCGACAATTGCCGAACTGGTGCTCGAACAAGGCATCGAAGTCGAGCAACTGCAAACGCTCGACGCCGGAGCCGACGCGGTGTTCAACTACCTGGAACAAGGATCGCCATGAAGCTGCTG
This sequence comes from Pirellulales bacterium, assembly GCA_019694455.1. Lineage (NCBI taxonomy): Bacteria > Pseudomonadati > Planctomycetota > Planctomycetia > Pirellulales > Pirellulales bacterium. Next base: position 111,880 of record JAIBBY010000006.1, on the reverse strand, counting down.
CGCGCCTGGTCGGCCCTGGTGATGTTGTCCTTCACGCGGCTGCTGTGGTCCAGCAACACGCTGATGGTGATGTTGCCCCTGGCGGGCTGCGCGCTGTTTCTTATTCGGCGACGCTACGACTATCCCGAAATCGACCGCTCGTTCAACGCCTTCAGCACCGAGTTCATGGTCTTTCTGTTTACGTCGTTCGTGGTGCCGATTTGCGCCCTGGCCTACGCCACCACCAGCATCGGCGGCGACCGCGAGGATCGCACGCTCTTGTTTCTCCTGGTGCGCCCCATCCCGCGCCCCTTGGTGCTCTTGGCCAAGCTGGTCGCCACGTTGCCGTTGGTGCTGGGCCTGGTGATCGGCAGCTACTGGCTCTATTGCAAGCTGGCCGGCCAGGTGGGTGAGATGGCCTTCTCCCTCTATTTGTCGCCCGTTTTCTTTATGACGCTGGCCTATGTCGCCTTGTTTCACCTCTTCGCCGTGGCCTTTCGCCATTCGACGATCGTGGCGCTCATCTATTCGCTCTTCATGGAGTTCTTTCTCGGCAACATGCCCGGCCTCATCAAGCGCATTGCGGTCAACTTTTACGCCCGCTCGATGATGTACGACCTCGGCGCCGAGCACGGCATGAGCATGCCCGATCCACAGTGGTTTGTGCCCGTATCGGCGCCGGCGGGCGCTCAAGCCCTGCTGGGCCTGGCCATCGGCGGCCTGCTCTTGGCGATGTGGATCTTCAGCCGCAAAGAATACCTCGATCTAACCTGACGCGCCGCGCCGACCGCCACGTCGCGCCGCCAGCCACACGGTCGGCGCAAGCGCCAACAGTGTCCATGTTGCTGGCTCGGGCACGCTGTTGGTGTTTTGCTCCGCCGCGAAGATGGACGCGATCTTCTCGGAGAATTGCGAGGCGACAAAGCGCAAGCCCGGAAAATCTTGTCCTTGCCGTGCCCACAAATGGATAAAGCCGGGATGAACAATGTCCTCGCTGTACCAACTCTGCCAATCGGGCTGCTGCTGAATGGTCGTTTCCAAATCGACCAGCGACGCGCCAGTCGCCGCCGCAAGCTCGCGCACAAACGGATTGAATTGATCGCGCAGTCTCGCGCCCGCCTCCGCGTAATATGGCTTGTCGGGGTTGTCGAGAATCGGAATATTCGTCGACAGCACAATCCGCTCCGGCGGCAGGACTTGCATTAATTGCGAGACGATCTCGATCATGTTGCTTTCGTACTGCTCAAACTGGTTGCGAAACGCCTCGTTGTCTCCCAGCGTGACCAGCACTACGTCCGCGCCGCCAGCAATCGCGTCCGCAGCGAAGTTATGAGCTCGTGGCGGCGTTGCGTGGGTGTCGGTTTCCTGCCCCAGGTAGATCGATGAAGTGGCTCCGCCCGAAGTGACACGAAAGTACAGCGGCGGCAAACCGACGCGCATCATTTCCTGCGGCATCAGGAAGGCGTAACTATCGGCCTGTGAATCCCCCGTCACCGCGGCGGTCCAATAATCGGCGCGCGCCGGCGGAGCCCAACTACTCGCCAAGACCAGCAGCAACGCCAGGGCCCCGCAGCGCGCAGCACAGCGCGCGCACGCCCAGCGGCGAATCCTTCGATGCATCGATCACCTCGTGCTCGCTTGAGGGTTATCGAATGCCAAGCTGTCCACGAGCGTAGCAGCCATTAGGGGGGAAAGCACGACTTTTGTCTCAATCTTTGGCGAGCGGCCTTGTCCATTGCCACCGCACCAGCGCCGCCGCCGCCAATGGAACCACCACCGAGGCGGCCATCGCCGGAACAACCGCCTCCTGTTCGCGGGCCAACGCGCCAAACACGCTATAAATCGCGGCAATCCCCAGATTCGACAGCGCCACCGCCGGGAAGAACCTTCGCCAAGAGAGTCCCAGCGCCCCCAGCGCCAATACGCTCGCTTCCGCCAAGATCGGAAGCGCGCGCGTGAGCACCAAAAGCCGGGCGCCCAACCGGCGAGCGGCAGTCTCCATCCCCTCCAGATCGGCGCTGCCGGCCGCACGGCCGCCGACCCTTGCCATCGCAAACGCGATGCTTGCGCCTAGGGTCATGCCCAGCCAACTCACGATGGTCGCCGCCACCATGCCCAACTCGGCGCCCGCATAGGTGCTGACAAAGCTCGATGGGATCGGCAGGGCTACGTCCACCGAGAGCAAGCCGATCACCGCGGCGGCGATCAGCCAAGGGGAGTGACGCTGCTGGAGCCAGCTTTCAATTGCTGGCTCCAGATGAGATCCCCACAGCAAGAACGGCGCGATCGGCGCCGCCAGCGCCAACCCGATCACCACCACCAAAAACCAGTTGCCGCGCATAGGCGCCATCGTACGTCATTTGATCGCCATGGTGTGGGCAATCAGCCTGACGATTCGGGCAGCACAAAGCTCATGTGCAGTTCCGCATGCCGCAGTTCCAACTGGTCCCACTCCGCCGGAGTCAGGTTGCCCAGGGCCGGGTGAATCGCGCGTTGCGATTCGCTTTTCCAGCGGCTCGTCACCTTTTGTAAGGCGGCCAGCCCATCGGCCGGGCTGGTCTCGCTCGGTAGCAGCGAAGCTGCCCGCTTGGGCAACTTGAAGCCAGCCGGCATCGGCCCCTGCAAAAATCGCTGCTTCATGAAGGTCCGCAGATACCAGCGCAGCGGCCACGGCGCCATGAAAGCCGCCCCGTCGAGCCCCATTTTGTACGCGTCGGAAATGTGCTTGAGGATCATGCCCAGCGACCAGTTGCCGATCGTGCGATGCGGGCTCTTCGCCAGCCGCTCGGCATCGGCCAGCAAATCGTCGATCGAGTTGTATCGCACTGATCGCCGTCCGCTCGCCTTGGCCGTGTTGACCTTTGACTCGCGGGTTGTGTTTTGCGCCACGGCCATCGTCGGTCTCCTGGTCAAGCGGGATGATGAATTGCGAACGTCAGAGCCACCAGCGCCCGTTATACCCCTGACTTGTCGGCATCCCAAGTGAGTGGCGACGCGGCCCCAAACAGGCAATGTCCCCAATCCGCCTGCCCGGCGCAAGTGATTCTAGATGCCCGTTTTGCGCTGTCTTTTCGCGCGGTCTATAATGAGCGGGTTCCAGCAGCGGCCACAAGCGGCCGCGCAACTCTGGCGGAGAAGCAAAGCAATGAGAATGTGCGCGATGTTCACTTTGGTCTTGTCCCTCTCGTTCGTCGCCGGCGCGCTTGGCGCCGACTACAAAGTCGAGGCCACCAGCGAAGGTCCACCCACAGCCGACCTGGCCGCCGAGATTGCCGCCCAATTGGGCGAATCGGGCGTCAAGATCTCCAAGGGGAGCCGCGCCTATCTCGAGTTCTGGCCGACCAAGGAGTGGTCCACCGCCGAAGGCTTCTCGGCCACGAACGAAATCATCTACCCGCTGGTCCCCGGCAGCCTGGTGGGCGTGGCCCGCTTCAAGTCGAAAGGCGCCGACTTCCGCGATCAGGAGATCAAGACCGGCGTCTATACGGTGCGCTACGGTCGGCAACCGGTTGATGGCAATCATGTCGGCACGGCGCCAACGCGCGATTTCTTCCTGCTGCTCCCCGCGGCCGACGATCAATCCACCGCGCCGCTCGACACCGAGGCGCTTTTCAAGGCCAGCGCCGAGGCCGCCGAGACCACACACCCCGCTATCTTCTATCTACAGCGCGCCCCCGAAGCCGCCAGCGAGCCGGCCCTGGAGCACGATGAGGAAAGCGAATGGTGGACGTTGAGCTTCACGGGCAAGGGAAAAGACGGAACCGACGTCCCCGTGCGGCTGATTGTGGTTGGGCACGGACAAGAATGAGCGCGCTCGCCGCTAGTTGCCGTTTGGAAGCTCACATCCCGCTTTGGCTGGCGTTCGCGGCGGCCACGTCGCTTGCCGCGTCGCTGACTTTCGCCCCTGCGCGCGCAGATGATACCGCCGCCGAGCGACCGCCCGGCGAGCAAACTCAGGCGACCTACAGCACTGAATCGCTGCGCGGAAAGGTCGTCTGGCTGGCCGAGGCGCTTGAGCGCTTGCACGGCATCAAGACCGACGCCGATGCGGCCCAGGCGTATTGCGCCCTGGAAACTGCCGACGGCCGCCTCTATCCGCTCGTTAAAGACGCTCGCGGGCGCGGCTTCTGGCTCGACGAGCGCATTCGCGACATTCCGGTCGAGTTGTTGGTCCGCCGTTTCGATACCGCCCCAGTAGTGCAGGTGATCCGCGTGTACACGCTCAAGGGCGACGGCAAGTACGAACTGGACTACTGGTGCGACATCTGCGCGATCCCGATGTTCGAGCTGAAAGTGTGCGAATGTTGCCAGGGACCGATCCGCATCCGCGAGCAAAAAGTGGCGCCGCCTTTTGACACGGATCCGGCTGTTGGGGCGAAGGCAGAATAGTTTGGCGAAGCGGGCCGGCACTTTGCTAAAGTAAACGCGCTCCTCAGTTCGATTTCCCCGCACGGCAGAGACAGCCATGCCAGCTTATCCTTCGATTGCAATCATCGGCGCCGGCATCAGCGGCGTGTCCATGGCCAAGGCCTTGATCGAGCGCGGCATGCCGTGTGTCCTCTACGAAAAGAGCGATGCGATCGGCGGTAATTGGGTCTTCTGCAACAAGAACGGCATGTCGAGCGCTTACCGCTCGCTGCATATCGATTCGTCGCGCTACTCGTCGGCGTTCGACGATTTCCCCATGCCAGACGACTATCCCGACTTTCCGCATCACACGCAAATCTGCCAATACTTCAACGACTTCGCCGATCACTTCCGCGTGCGTGAGCGGGTGCGGTTCAATACCAGCGTCCAGCGCGCGGAGCGATTGCCCGATGGCCTCTGGCGACTCACGCTCGATGGCGGCGAGTTTGTTCATCATGACGTGTTGATTGTCTGCAACGGCCATCACTGGGATCCACGCTGGCCAGAACCGGCGTTCCCCGGCCAGTTCGACGGAATTCAACTTCACTCGCACGAGTACATCGATTCGTTCACTCCCCACGATCTGCACGGCCGGCGGGTGTTGGTGGTCGGCGTCGGCAATAGCGCCATGGATATCGCCTGCGAATTAGGGCATCGCGGCGTCGCCGCGCGCCTGGTCGTGTCGACTCGCCGTGGCGCCTACATCATCCCCAAGTATCTCTTTGGCCAGCCGGTTGACCGTTTGATTCGCACCAAGCCCTGGCTGCCGCTCTGGCCGCAGCGCCTGCTCGGGTCGCTGATGATTCGTTTGGCGATTGGCCGTATGGATGGCTACGGACTGCCGCAACCCAAACACAAGCTCTGGGCCACCCATCCCACGGTGTCGAGCGAATTTTTGATTCGCGTCGGTTCGGGCGATATTCGCGTGAAGCCCAACATCCAACGACTCGAGGGAGACAAGGTCCGCTTCGAAGATGGCTCCGCCGAGGAGTTCGACGCGATCATCTACGCCACCGGCTACAAGATCACGTTCCCGTTCTTCGACGAGTCGTTCTTGTCGGCGCCAGACAACGTGTTTCCGTTGTTCAAACGGGCGTTTCACCCCGGCCTGCCCAACCTGCTGTTTGTCGGCTTCGCCCAGGCCGTCCCCAGCATCATCAAGTTTGTCGAGATTCAGGCGCCTTGGCTCGCCGCCTATCTGGCGGGCGAATACGCGCTGCCGAGCGAAGCCGAAATGCGCGCCGCGATCGCCGCCGACGACAAGCGGTTCAATGGCGATTTTGTCGGCGTGAAGCGACATACGATGCAGATCGACAACTACCTCTACAAACATGACCTCGACAAAGAATGGAAACGCGGCGCCCGCCGCGCGCGAGAGGCGGGCAATCCGCTGCCGGTGGCGGCCCGGGCGGCTGCCGCCTCTCCCTCGCAACTGACTCCCGCCTAACCCGCCAGGCGCTGTTCCAAGCGTTGCTTCACTTCGGGCCATTCGCTGGCGATCACGCTAAAGTACACGCTATCGCGCAGCCGCTCGCCGGGGCAGATCATGTGACTGCGCAGCGTTCCTTCCCGCACCGCGCCGATCCGCGCCAGCGCCGCCTGCGAGCGCTCGTTCAAGGAGTCGGTCTTGAATTCCACCCGTACGGCGCCCAGTGTTTCAAAAGCGTGTCGCAATTGCAGATACTTGGCCTCGGTGTTGGCCGCCGTCCGTTGCCACGGTGGCGCGACCCAGGTGCCGCCGATTTCCAGCCGGCGGTGCGCCGAGTCGATGTTCAAAAAGCACGTCGCGCCGATCGGGGAATCGGTCGCCTGTTCGATCGTGGCAAAGGCGATCAGCGTGCCGGCCTGCATCGCCGCCTGACACCCGTGCAAATACAGGGTCAGATTCTCGGCCGCTTCGATCTCGTACGGAAACCAGCGGAAAATCCCCTGCTGCGCGCCGATCGCGACCAGCCGTTCGTAATGACTTGGCGACAACGGTTCTAGCCGCACGTGACGACCGATGAGCGTTACGGGACCAACCTGCATGCTGACTCCTTGAATTGTCCATGTCATTGCCACGCCAGGCGCTTGCCTCGCTCCGGTCAGATGTCTAACGTAACGTGCAAACATAAATAGCAAGTCCTCGCTAGCCAATGGCTGAGGGGCGACCGACGGAAGCCCCGGAAACGCGGACCTTGCAGGGTTAGACAACAGCCCTTTGTCTGCCTCGGTATCAAAAATGCGTCCCGGCATGTCGGAGCGAACGAAGATGCGTGGTCTCATGTGTTCCATCGGAATCTGGCTCCTGCTCGCCGCCGCCTGCCTGGCTGGTGAATACAACGACGTGCTCAACATCGGCGATGCCGCCCCCGCCTGGAGCGATCTGCCGGGGGTCGATGGCAAACAGCACTCGCTGGCCGATCTCCAGGAAAAGCAGGTCGTGGTCGTCGTCTTCACCTGCAATAGCTGTCCGGTGGCGGTCGACTACGAAGACCGCATTGTGGCGCTCGCCAAGAAGCACACGGGCGAAGGCGCCAAGGTCGCGCTGGTGGCCATCAACGTCAACAAGATCGAGGCCGACCGGCTCGACAAGATGCAGGAGCGCGCCGCAAGCAAGGGATTCAACTTCCCCTATCTGTATGACCAGTCTCAGCAGATCGCCAAGCAGTACGGCGCGAACTTCACCCCAGAGTTCTTCGTGCTCGATCGTGACCGCAAGATCGTTTATATGGGCGGTATGGACGACAACAGCAATCCCGCGCTTGCAAAGAACAACTACCTGGAGCCCGCCATCGCCGCGGCGCTGACGGGAGTCCCCCCTCAAGTGAAGGAAACAGTCGCTCGCGGTTGCCGCATTCGCTACGAACGCGAACGCCGCCAGCGAAAGTAACCAGCGACGCATACAATTCCCGGCGCCATGGCCATATGGGGCGGCCCGCAAAATTCCCCCTATAATGGCCGCAGTGCGGGAACTTTTCCCATCGGCGCCGCGTCGAAATGCCAGAACTTCAGGTCACTGCCGCCATCGAACCCACCGATCGAGCGCTGATCGACCAGACCTTGGAAGGTCAGACCGCGTCGTTCGGGGAGTTGGTGCGGCGTTACCAGGATCGGTTGTATCGTGGTCTGCTCCATTTTTGCGGCTCGCCAGATGAGGCGGCCGATGTGGCGCAAGACGCATGGCTGCAGGCGTTTGGCAAGCTCTCCAGCTTCCAGCATGCCAGCGGCTTTTACACCTGGCTGTACCGGATCGCCGTGAATCAAATGCTGAGTCAACGCCGCCGGCGCCGCCCCGCCATATCGCTCGCCGATTGGGATGCCAGCGTCGTCGACCGCGTCGGCGCCGATGGCAGTCCCGACGCCGCCCAGACGCGGCGCGACCGAGCCGAACTGGTGCGCCGCGCCCTGGCGTCGTTGAGCGAAGAACATCGGCAGGTGCTGGCGCTGCGCGAAATGGAAGAATGGTCATACGAACAGATTAGCGAGTTGCTGGGGCTGCCAATCGGCACCGTGCGCAGCCGGATCTTCCGCGCGCGGCAAGAGTTGCGCGCCAAGCTGTTGCCGGCGATTGAGCAGGACATGCTGTGACAGAAGCCGATCAAGAACTGCTGAGCGCGTATCTCGATGGCGAAGTCGCCGGACCAGAACGGCTGCGCGCCGAGGCGCTGCTGCAAAGCGAACCGGCGGCGCGCCAGTACCTTGCGGAACTAGAGTCCATCCGCCGCGCCCTGCGCGAACAGCCTGCCGAATCGCTGCCGGCCGATTACGCCGCCGGCATCCTGCGCCGCATCAACGCGACCAACTCCACTGACCATCGCCCCGTAACGCGCGACGATGTGGCCCGGCCCAGCGAAGATGGCGCGTGGTTCGGCGCCGGGGGGCGCGGTTGGCGTCCGTTAGCCTACGCCGCGCTGGCCACCGCCGCGGCGCTGGTGGTCATGTTTCTGTCGCCGCGCCGCACGGCGGAGCTAGCGGTCAATTCCGCCACGAAAGAATCCGCACAGCGGCACGAAGTCCATCAGGCAGATGAGGCCGCTCCTCATCGTCCTGCTCCAGCAATGGCGCCAGCGGCCGTTCCCCCGCCTGCCGAATACTCAGCGCCAGACGTGCAGATGCGAGCCAGAAAGTCGCGTGCCGAGCCAGCGCAAGAACCAGAATCGATGCCCTTGGCCGCCGAGTCCGCCGTGCTCCCCAATCTGTTTGTCGCCGAGGCGACGGTCGCTTCCACCGACGACGCCCGGCAGGCGCTCGAAGCGGCCTTGAGCCAGCAGGGACTGCGGGCGATCCCTGCGGCGCTTGCGGCCGCTGACGAAGCGCGACCCGCCGGCGCGCCGATTGTACTGCGCGTTTCCGCAGATCGGGCACAGCTTGATCGTGTGTTGGCGTCGCTCGAAGCGGCCGATGGCCCCTTGCGCTCGCTCGCCTATCGAGCAATGACCGAAGCGGAGCTAAGCGCTTCGCTTGACCAGCCTGCCGACCAACGGCAGTCACAACTGGCCGCTGCGGCGAAAAGCGACGGCACGGCGGAACAAAAATCGCTGGCCGGCGCGGCAGCCGCGGCGCCCGGCGCCGAGCAATCAGCCTCATTGCCAGCGGCAAACGCCTCAGCGCCAGCCGGCGACAGTGTGCCCGAAGAATCGGCAGAACGGGTTCAGGCCGTCTTTATCCTGCGGCCTCAGCCGGCGCGCTAGCGCGCTCGGCGTTATTCCTGCACTCGCGGCGTATATAATGAGGCAAGGCTCGCGCGCGCCGCGGCCCCGTTCCTCTCATCGCCATCAGGGGGGTGAAACGCACATGCTAAAAAGCTGCTCTGCGTTCTGGTTGCTTCTGCTTGCGCTATGCGCGAGCGCCGCTCTGGCTGCCACGCCAACACCACCCGCCGCCAACCACGGACCGGCCCTCGGCGAGCCAATGGTGCTACGTTACCGCGTGGGCATCGTGGTCACGGCGGCCAACGGACCCTGCCAAGGCATCGTGGCCACCACCCCCATGCCGGTCGATTGGCGCGAGCAGCAGGTCAAGATCATCGAAGACGACCTCTCTCCCTCGGTGCACGACATCCAGTACCGCGAACTGGAAGGAGGCGTCAAGCAAATGGTGCTGAGCATCCCGTACCTTGCCGCGGGAGAAGAGTGCCACGCCATCACCACCATCGAAGTCACGCGGCATTCGCTCATTTCCCCCGACGAGACCAGCGAGTTGCAAATCCCCAAAAAGCTGCCTAAGGATATTCGCGCGTATTTAGGCACTAGCCCTGGCATCGAAACGCGCAGTCCCAAGATTCGCTCGCTCAGCAAAGAGATCATCAAAGGCGCCGATGACGACGCCTGGAGCCAGGTCGAAGCGATCTACGATTGGGTCCGCGACAATGTGAAGTACCGCGAAGGCGACTTCAAAGGCGCGCTCAGCGCGCTCCGCGCCAAGGAAGGCGACTGCGAGGAGCTTAGCTCGTTGTTCATCGCCATGTGCCGCAACAATGGCATCCCGGCCCGCACCGTCTGGGTGCCCGGCCATTGCTATCCCGAGTTCTATCTGGCCGATGCGTCGGGCGCCGGCTACTGGTTCCCTTGCCAGGCGGCGGGCACGCGCGATTTTGGCGGCATCCCCGAGCATCGCCCCATCCTGCAAAAGGGAGACGACTTCGTCGATCCCGATCGCCCCTCGCGCAAATTGCGCTACGTCACCGAGCACGTCACCGGCAAAGGGGGCAAGCCGCGCGTCCGCTTCGTGCGCGAGATGATCGGCGGCTGATTCCGCGCCCCACAACGACTGCCGTCACACCGCGCCCGGTCCGCGCTGCCCGTCGCTGATCTGAATGCCTTCTTCGGCCGGCGCCACAAAAATCTTGCCGTCCCCAATCGTCCCCTCGGGTCCGGTGCGGGCAACGCTCACGATCGTCTCGATCGTCCGTTCGACAAAGTCGTCGTTGACCAGAATCTCCAGTTCCACCTTGCGCAGCAGATGCGTGGTGTACTCGCGCCCGCGATACAGGTGCGTGCGGCCGCGCTGGCGGCCGTAGCCTTGCGCGTCGAGCACCGTCATGCGGGTGACGCCAATCTTGTCGAGCGCCTCGCGCAAGGCGTCGAGCTTGGTGGGCTGAATGATGGCGAAAAGCAGCTTCACGGCTTGCGTGCTCCAGGTGAATCGCCTGCGAGCCATTAGGATACTAAGCCCCGCCACTTCGCGACAGTCGGCCAGTTACAGCACGTTGTGCCGCAACCATTGCCAAAACCGGTTCTTCCAATGCACTACGGCCGGATTGGCCAACCGCTCTACGCGTTTCGCCGCTGGCGCGCCCCCTTCGGTCAGCACCGCCACCGTCAACTCGCCGTCGGTGTAATACCAGTCGCCGCCGCCATTGCGGCCGTTGAACGTCGGCCCCACGCCAGACACTTGATACTCCGTCGTCACGTGTCCGGCCTTAGCCAGGTCGCCAATCACCAGGTCGCGCTCGGCGTCGATATCGGCGGCAATGTGATGCGTGATCTGTCCGGTGTAGTGACTCAGCCCCACACTCTGGTCGAAGGTGGCCGCGCCGATCCAAAACTCGCGATCGCCCACTTTGGCCGCCGGATCGCGCCATAGCCGCACGTGATTGCGGTGCGTGGCGCTCTTGCCCGCTTCCAATTCAAAAGCCAAATCCTGCTTGCGGCCAAAGAGAAACAGCGGGCTGACCGGCGCCGTTTGATACTTATGATCGAACAACACGCTGCCGGCGATCTTCAGGCTCGAGGCGAGCGTCACCGGATCGGCCGGATGCCAACCGGCGGCGGCGAACGCCCGAAACACGTCCTCCTCGCTCCCCACCAGCCCCACGTTCAAGGGGTCGCCCGGAATGTCGTTGCTGGTGTCGGTGGTCTTGGGCGCGGTGGCGAGCGATGGCTGATGCTCGTAGTGTCGCCACAAGAGCGGCAACACAACGTACGCAATCAGCAGATACACGCCGATCGCCAGCGCCAACCATTTTGCTGCGCGCTTCCATCGGCGAGCGCGCCGTGCAGGGGTGGCTGCGTCCGCGGATTGTTCTTCAGTCGTTGTCATGCTGCGCCTGCGCCGAGGTGGGGCCTTGTGCAGTGACGAGATACAGTGCGGGATGCACCCCGTCGAGCCAGACGTCGCGTTTCGTCAACTTGCGTGCGACAAGTGGCTTGGAGCGCAGTTCCGCGAACATAATGCCGACCATGCCGATGGCAAACGCCAAGAACGCGATTGCAAACCACCAGATCTCGCCATAGATCGCAGCCAGTGCCATGCAAATCAAGAAGGCCGCTACGCTACCAGCTATCATCGCGAAAACCAACCAGCGCAGTTGCAATTCTCGTCGACGGTGAGCGTGGCATAGGTGAGCGCGCACCGTCGCTCGTTCCAGAGCCATATTGAGAAAAATGATCGCCGACGGACCGAGCAGAATTGTGATGACCACCTGTAGCCATCGCGGACGGATCGCCCGACGCGCCGTGAGTTTCATTGGATCGCCCTGCGCGGCCATTCCACATTTCACACAGAAAGGCGGCAGCAGCGTCCCGCGCCGGCGCACCACGAACAGGCCATCCTCGGCAATCGCTCCACCTGCTTGCACGGCTACAGCAGCGCCCAAATTGTGCGTTTGGTACGGATTCACTTCTGGCTCTGTCATCGCGCTACCGCCTCTCTCGATATCGCCGAATCAACTCGTTGGTCGAACTGTCATGCGCCGGCTGTGGCGGGCCGGCGCTTTCCAGCTCCGGCACAATCCGCTGCGCCAGCGCCTTGCCCAGCTCCACCCCCCATTGGTCGAACGAATTGATGTTCCAGATCGTTCCCTGCACAAACACCTTGTGCTCGTACAGCGCGACCAATTTGCCCAGGCTCTCCGGCGTCAGCCGTTCGAGCAATAGCGAGTTGCTGGGCCGATTGCCGGGGAATGTGCGATGCGGCACGAGTCGCTCGGCTACCCCTTCCGCCCGCACTTCGTCGGCCGTCTTGCCAAAGGCCAGCGCCTCGGTCTGTGCAAGGAAGTTAGCCATCAGCAAGTCGTGATGCCGGCCAAGCGGATTGAGCGACTGGCGAAAGCCGATAAAGTCGCACGGCACGAGCTTGGTGCCTTGATGTAGCAGTTGAAAGTACGCGTGCTGCCCGTTGGTGCCCGGCGTCCCCCACACCACCGGCCCGGTCTCGTAATCGACCGCCCGTCCGTCCAGATCGACCCGCTTGCCGTTGCTCTCCATGTCGAGTTGTTGCAGATACGCGCTGAAACGATCCAGATATTGATCGTACGGCAAGATCGCCACGCTCTCGGCGCCAAAAAAGTTGTCGTACCACACGCCAATCAGGCCCAATAGCGCCGGCAGGTTTCGCTCCAAGGGCGCGGACCGAAAGTGTTCGTCCAGCGCGTGAAACCCCGCCAGCATCTTGGCGAACTGCGCCGGCCCAATCGCCAGCATCAGCGACAGGCCAATGGCCGACTCGAACGAGTAGCGGCCGCCAACCCAATCCCAAAACTCGAACATGTGGGTGGTGTCGATGCCAAACTTGGCCACCTCCGCGGCGTTGGTCGACACCGCCACAAAGTGCCGCGCCACCGCGCGCTCGTCTCCCAGCGCCGCAACGCACCAATCGCGCGCCGAACGCGCGTTGGTCAACGTTTCCAACGTGGTGAAGGTCTTGGAAGCGACGATGAACAGCGTCTCGGCCGGGTCGAGATCGCGCACCGCCTCGGCGAAGTCGGTGCCGTCGATGTTGGAAATGAACCGAAATGTCATGTCGCGCCGGCTATAGTGCCGCAGCGCGTGATACGCCATCACCGGACCCAGGTCCGACCCGCCAATGCCGATATTCACCACGTTCTTGATCGGCCGGTCGGTGAAGCCCCGCCAGTCGCCGCCGCGCACGCGCTCGCAGAACGCGCCCATCTTGTCCAGCACGGCATGCACCAACGGCACGACGTTCTGGCCATCCACCATGATCGTCGCGCCGCGCGGGGCGCGCAGCGCCACGTGCAGCACCGCGCGACCTTCGGTGACGTTGATCTTTTCGCCGCTGAACATCGCCTGAATGCGGCCGGGTAGTCCACGCTCGCGCGCCAGATCGAATAGCAGTTTCAGCGTTTCGTCGGTCAGGCGGTTCTTGGAGTAGTCGAGGTAGATTCCTTCCGCCTCGACGGCCAACCGCGTGCCCCGCGCCGGATCGTCGGCAAACAGGTCGCGCAGGTTTGCGTCGCGCAGCGTGTCGTAGTGCGCCGCCAGCGCCCGCCATGCGGTCGATTGAGTTAGCGCTTCACGAATTGTCGCCATCTTGGTCTCCCTACCGCATTGCCGCCGATTGTCGCGTTACGCGTCAGCCCAGCGCCTTGCGCGCCCCTGCTGCCGCCGCGGCCAAACAGGCCTTCACGTCATCCAGCGGATTCTTGGGGTTCTCCTCATATTCTAGCGCCACGCAGGCGTCGCTGGGGAACTCAACCTCTTTGAGCGCGCGGAAGACGCCCGCCAGATCGAGATGCCCTTGGCCCAGAATCACTCCCTTGGCGTCACGCTTTTGCTCGGCGAAGTCCTTGAGATGGATGCCAAACAAGCGCCCCTTGAACAGTTGGATCGCCCGGACCGGATCTTCCGCCGAACGAATGTAGTGCCCCAGGTCGGCGCAGGCGCCAATGTTGGGGTGGCGCCCGCGGATGGCGTTCAGCGTGTCGGCCACCTTGTCGTAGCGCGCGCCGGGGCCATGATTATGAATCGCGATCCGCACGTCGTACTCGGCCACCAGTTTGTCGAGGCTGTCGAAGGAATCCTCGGTGGGATCGGCCGACAGGTTGCGAATGCCGGCCGCCTTGGCGAACTCAAACCAGCGGCGATTCGCCTCGTGATCCTTGGTGAAGGGGTTCACGCCGTGCGTCAGAATCTTCACGCCGTTGGCGGCCGCTGACTTCTTCATCGCGGCGATCTGCTCGGCCGACGACGTGACCGGAAAATGCGCGTCGAACATCTCCACCGTGCCGCAGCCCAACTCGTGGGCAAATTTCAGCGCCTGCTCCGCCGGAAACTCGCGGAAGGTATACGTTTGCAGGCCCATCACAAAGCCGCCGTAGTTCGACGGCTGGGCGTCGGCGCCAAAGCTCCAGCGATGCCTTCCTGCCATGCCAGCGGCCAACGCGGCGGCGGACGTCTTCAGAAAACTGCGGCGAGCGGCCAAACGACTCATCGGTGTGTACCTCAAGGGCTGTCGTGTCCAGTGGTTCTGTACTCAAGATAGCGGGCGGCCGCGACCGGTGCGACCATGGCCGTCATCGCGCTTGTAGAGAGTAAATGTCGGCGTCCTTCAGCACAAAGCGCAGCCGCACTGGCTGTTCAGCCAGCGCCGCAAGGTCGCTTCCTCCCTTCCAGGTCACGACGCGCTCGATCTCGTCGCCGATTAGCTCCTGGCAATCGTCGAGCGAGTACCCCGGAACCGCCGCGCCGTCGGTGGTTTGAATCTCTACCCGCACACCCCCCGCGGCGCTGGTGGAATAATTGAGGCATAGCTCGCGCGGCTTGCCATCCTTCGCCTTGGGCCACACGACCGGCCGGGTCACTAGCTCGCCGCCGCCGTAACCGGCATGCGCCGACGCGAAGCCATCCAGTCGCAGCGTGTATCGATCGAGCCGAGCGGTCGGCTGCCCATAGTTGCGCTGCACGTAAAACGACATCTCGGCCGGCCCGGTCTGCGCCACCCCTAGCGCCGGGTAGTTGGTGCGCGAGGTCCAGTTCTCCCAACCGATGCCCGGCCGCACGAAGGCCTCCATGAACGTCCGGTCGTAGCGATTTCCTCCGCGCGTGGTCAGCAGCACCGCGTCCGAAATGTCGCCAAAGTAGCGCGGATCGACATGGATGGCGCGGGCTTGTTCCTCCGAGAGCACCTTGCGCCCCGGCATGAACCGCGCGGCGATGCCCACATAAATGTGTGGCGCCCGAAAGTACGGATGCGTCTGGTTGGTGTAAAGGTGTTCGGCCGGCACGTCGCCAAAGGTCATCTGCGCCGGAGCCGACCAATGCACAAAATCCTCGGATGTTGCACGGGCCACGCTGCGCACACCCTCGGGCGAGCGGCGATAGTAAAGCACGTACTTTGCTTCCGCCGGCGACCAGAACGGCACGTTCTGCGAATCGAAGACCCACCCCTCGTCGCGGAAGACCGGCTCCTTCTGCAAGCGGCGCCAATGGAGCCCGTCGCCCGAGACAAACGCGATCAGGCCCGATTCGCTGGTCCCCCCCAGCGCTTTGTAGCGCTCGTCGGCCGCTGCGCCCGGTCGCGTGTCCACAAACGGAGAAAAGTTGTGCGATGCGGGCGTTTGGTCCTTGAGCACCACATTGTTCGCGCGGCCCCCCGCCACTTCGTAAATGTCCAGTTCCGGCTTCGACCAGTGGATGCCGTCGCGACTCTCGGCGTAGCAGGTCGTCTCCGTCGGCGAGCCGTCGCGCCCCGCCTCGGGCAGGCCGCGATAGTACATGCGATACATCTTGTTGGCGGGGTCGTGAAACACGGTCACATACCCGCAGAACGCGCCTTCCCAGGCGCGGTCGAACGCCAGCGCCGCGCCGGCTGGCCGTGGCTGTTGCAGTCGCAACTCGGCGCCCTCCAGGCGCTCGATCAAGTGGTGATCGACAAATAGCTCCAGTCGCGACAGATCGACCGGTTCGGCCGCGTGGACCGCGGAAACAGCCAAGAATAGAACGGGCAAGAGGCTAATGCGCATGGCGGATTTGCTCAACTATACTGTTCAAGGGAGTTCTGTTAGCCACGTTGTACTCTTCGCCGTCGGCGCTGGCCAACTTGGCCACCATTTCGTCGGTTCGCCACGCAAGCCATTTCCCTTGCTTGGGCAATATGCTCATCGCACCGAACTTTTCGATCGACGCCCCATCAGCGCCGCTATCGCAACTCAAGCCCACCACGCAGCGTGACCAACGCATCGACTTTTGGCGCGGCATCTGCATTGTCGGCATGGTCTCGTGGCACTTGTTCACGCATCCTTCGTATCCGCGGGCGTTGGCGTTCTTGGTGATTCAAAGCATCAACTTCGCGGCCGAAGGCTTTGTGCTGCTGGCTGGCGTTTCGATTGGTTACCAACTCCGCAAATCGCCAGACCGCATTCGCCGCGCCGGCCCGCACCTGGCGCGCGCGGCTCGCTTTTTGGCGCTGCACTACGCAATGGCGTCTTGCATCACCGTGGTCATTGTGACGACCGGTCTGTTTGGCATGTTGCCCGCGCGAACCGCGGCACAGTGGGCGCGCGACATCGCTCTGCTTCAGTTTCAGCCCTATTTGGGCGATGTGCTGACGGTGTTCATTTTCCTGTTTGCGCTCACGCCGTTGCTGCTGGCCGTGCAGCGGTGGGGCGGCGACGCCGCGCTAGCTGTTCTGAGCCTGGTGGTGTTCGCGGTGTCGGTTGTGGCGCCCGTCTTCGCCGCGCTCAACGCGCACGGGGCGTTTGTCGTGAATGGTTGGCAGATCTATTTTGTGCTCGGCATTCTCTTTGGCCTGCACTACCAGCGAGTGCTAGAGGCCTGGCGCAGCCGACCCGGTTATTACTTGACGCTCAACCTGATCGTTTGTGGGCTGCTGATGGGTTGGCGATTGATGGTCGAACTCGATCCCCATCTGGCCGCGAGCGTGCCGCTGGCGCTGCGCTTCGAGCGCCATCCGCTCACACTGGCGCGCGTCTTGGACATGGTGGCGCAGATGCACCTGTTGGCGCTGGTGACTACGCTTGTTTGGCGCTGGATCGCGGATTGGCGCCCCACGGCCTGGCTGGCGCTGATGGGCCGCCACAGCCTGGAAATCTTCGTGGTCTCCGTCGCGCTCGACTATCTGCTGAAAGGCCTGTTCAACTACTACGGCTGGGGCCCGCCGCTCAATATCCTCTGCTGGCCCGTGCTGCTGGTTGTGCTCTACCAGTTGGCCCGCCTGCTGGCTTGGCGCGCGACAAATCGAACGGCGTAGCGGCACAATCAGGGGTCCGAGTATCTCCTCCTCGCACCGCGCCGAAATTACTGGTCAACCCCTCAATTGGCTTTCGATCTGTTCGCATTACTTGCGAGCGCCATTCTTCGGCCCATTTGGTCACAAGAAAAACCCCATAAGCGTGTCCGTTCTGGTCCAGAAAACACGTCTTAGAGAATAGGTCGACGTCATCGTTGCATGGTGAATCCCCCGCCAGCGAGGGGAAGGCAAACGTATGGAATTGTGACCATGTGCTGGTCCATCGACCGAGTGGCTCACCGTGTCAATTCGTCCCTCCGTTTATTGCCAGCAATCGTGTGCGCTGTTGCCCTGCTTACGCCAAACGCAACCGTGCGGGGTGGCGTGGCGCTCACCGGCAATCCGTTTTCCGATACCGGCTGGACACTTGCCGGCAATTCGCTCGATAACGGCACGTATATTCGCGGCGGCGGCAACTTCAGCTTCGATGCCTACTCGGCGAGCTTCCTGCTCGAATCGGGCTCGGCGCTCGATGGACTCGATCCCAATTGGAAGGTGGGTGACGTAATCCTCGGCATGGGCGGGGTGTTCGTACCCAACAGCGGCCTGGCGGGCGATACCGGCTGGGCAACCGATGGCCTTGGCGCCGTCGCGGTCAATTCCAACATCTCAAAATCGCTGCGGATCGTCTCCAAGTTTGGCGTCAACCCGTCATCGTGGGCCGCTAGCACCGTCAAGCCAACGAGCGGCAATGGCCAGGGGAGCACCAGCGGCGGCCACGGTGGCGACGGGGCAATTTTGGTCGGCACTCAGACTGGGTTCCTCGATCAAACCGACGATACTCCAACTCCCGCCAACACGTTGGTCGTTCCCAATGAGGCCCAGCGCTACGCGGCCCCCAGTTACTCGGGCACGAATGTGCCATTCAACATTGCAAGACTGATCTTCAACCTGGATACCAACAACTTGGTCTCCAGTTGGGAGATGCTTCTCAACACCACGTATCTGTCATCAGTTTCTCCCTATGGCGACATCCCGCAACCCGGCGACCGCTTCGATCAAGCGCTTCAGCGCAGCTCAAATGCGATCACCGACGCGCTCGTGCCATCGGCGGAGTTGGCGGTGGTGCCCGAGCCAGCCAGCCTGATCGTGTGGAGCCTCTTGGGTCTGTCGTTGGTCGGCGTGCGCAGGCTTGCCGCGCGGCGCCGCTGAAAACCAGTTAGTTTGCAAAACACGTGAATGCCCGAGGCGCGGTCCATGAGCTCCCCCAGTGCTTGTGGCGCGCTTCGGGTCATTTTTTCTATTGCTTGGCAAGAGTCCGTCAGCCGCTCCAGAGCGCATCGCAAATGAGCGCGCACTGCAAGGCGGACGCAGTTCGCGACTTACTCCGCGCCGGCTGTAGGCCCGCTGGGATAGTCGAGATCGATGACCCGCAACTCGGCCCCCACGGTGAACGCGATCGCGCGGCCATCGGCCGTCGGCTTCGCGTCGCCGCTCAGTGGCCAATCGAGCATCGTCTGGCCCGTGCGCATATTGACGATTCCAAACATCTCTTCGCCGGTCACAAAGAGTCGATCGTCGGGCAGAAAGTACACACGGTTCAGCGCGTCGCGCAACATGTAGGTTGATAGCAGTTTCAGGCTGCGGGCATCGTAAACATGAACGGTCTTGTCTTTGGCGGCGGTGGCGAAGCGCTTGCCGTCGGGAGACAGAGTGGCGCAGCCCATGGTGTTGCGATGGCCAACCAAGAAGCCGAGCCGGCGTTTATCAACGACGTCGTAGCAGCGCGACTCGCCGCGCATGTCGCCGGCGATGAGTCGCCGCGCGTCGAGAAACGTGCAGGCCCACACCCCTTCGGCATGATTGAACCGCGCATGCTGCTTGCCGGTATGCAGGTCGATCACGGCGAGCGCTTCTTTGCAACTGTAGGCGAGCCAGTGCCCGTCGCGGCTGATGGCCATGCGATCGGGCCGCTCCGCCAACTTGCAGATCGGCAAGCAGGGCCCCCCAGCCAGGTCCACCCAGGCGAGTTGTCCGCCGCGATCGACGACGGCACAGCGATCTTGGTCGGGACCGAACTTGATTAAGCTGATCGGACTATCTAATCGAGCCAAGGTGGCAGTCGGTTGCTGCGTGCGGCGGTCGATTTTCACCACCTCGCCATTCTCGAGGCCGGCCAGCAGTTCTTGCTGCGAGGGAGCCCAGGCAAAACAAAGTGGCGTGGCGGCAGTGGGAATGCGCGTGCCCATCTGTTCGGTGACGGCGATGTTCCACTCGCGAACCGTGCCATCTTCCGAGCCGCTCAAGATGACGTCGCCTCCCAAACCAATCACGCAGCGCACCGCGTCCGAGTGTCCGTGCAACGTTTTCACAATCGAACGGCGGCGCGATTTGTCGCGAATGCGAACATCGGGTCTGCTGTCGCTGCCTCCTTCGACCACCATGCCAGTATCGCCGAGCGCGCCCAGCGACATGATCTTGTCGGGCGACAGAAATTGAGTGACCGCGACCTTGCCGCTGTCAGCTTGGCTCAGATCCCACTGCCACAGTTCGTTACGGGTTGGCGCCAGCAGTTTGTCGTCATCGGCCCACAGCGCATTGCGCCACGAGGGATTCGCTGGCGAATCGAGCAAGGCGTCGGTCAGCCCGCCGGCAGGCGCGTTGCGCTCGTAGTCCCACAATTGCACTTGGCCATCATCGCAGCCAGACGCCAGCCACGGTCGGCGAGGATGCATCGCCAACCAGCGAATCGCGCCAGGATGCGCAGCGATCTTGCGGGCCATTGTGCCCGATTCCAAGTCCCAAAGCAGCACGCCGCCCCCCCCGGCGCCGCTCGCCAGCCAGCGGCCGTCGTGCGAGATGGCAATCGCGCCGATCCAGTTGTTGTGTCCTGTCAACTCGTGAACCATTTGCTGAGTCACCACGTCCCAAACGCGGATCGCGCGATCGTCGCCGCAGCTTATCAGCCATTGGCCATTGGGGGTGAAGAGAAGTCCGTCGATATTGCCCGACTGGTGCGCAATGAGTTCGATCGGCTTGCCAGTCGTTGGTCGATTCCAGAGGCGGATCACGCCGTGACGATCGCCGGTTGCCAGTTGCCGCTGGTCCGGCGAGACCGCCATCGACCAGATTTCGGAGTCCTGCCTGGCTATCACCTTCGAGTCGTGGTTCATCATGGCGCGCAGGTAGTGCCATTCAACGCCGCGCAGATCGTGCTCTCCCGTCTTGGGCACGTAACGGTTCAAATAGCGCTGCGCGTCCGCGGGCGAGGATTGTTCCCAGGCGTCCTGCACCAACCGCATGTCGGAGCCGTAGGCATACTCGCGGGTGGAGCGCAGCGCCCCGGCAATGCGCCAGTTCGACCAGCCGAGTACGCCGATAAGCGTTAAGCCGGCCAGCGTAGCGAACGCGAACAGCCCGGCCCAAGCAGGATTGCGCCGTGCCCATTTTCGCACACGCTCAGTAGTGGTCACGCGCCGCGCGCGGATCGGCACCCCATCCAGATAGCGCCCCAAATCATCGGCCAGCAGCCGCGCCGTCGCATACCGCCGGGCAGGCGTTTTTTCCAGGCACTTGAGGCAGATCGTCTCCAGATCGGCGATTTCCGACCCGCGCGTTTGGCTAATTCGCGTGACGTCCACGCGTTCGATCTTGCGCAGAATTTCCCAATCGGTGTCGCCCGAAAATGGCGGCCGTCCTGCCAAGAGTTCGTACAGCACCGCGCCCAGGCTGTAAATGTCGGCGCCCGGCCCAATCTCTTTGGTTTGCCCCATCGCTTGTTCGGGAGACATATAGCGCAGGGTGCCGACCAGCGTACCGGTGCGCGTCATCGCGTCGTTGCGCTCGGTCAGCTTGGCCAGGCCAAAATCCATCAGCTTGGGAACAGCCTGATTCAGTTCGCTGCCGATCAGCAGTTCGCCGTCGGGTATCGCCAACAGGATGTTGCCCGGCTTGATGTCGCGATGCAGCACACCGTGTTCGTGGGCGTGGGCGACCGCATCGGCCAGTTTGCGAACAAACTCGGCGGCTTGCTTATGAGGAACGGGGCCCTTTCGCTCTCGCAGCCAGCGAGACAGGGTGACGCCGCGATAATAAGTAGTCGCGATGTATGGCATGTCGTCGGCGATGCCGGCCTCGAGGATTGCGGCGACGTTGGGATGATCTAGTCGAGCCGTGGCGCGGGCCTCTTGCTCAAAGCGCTGCCGATGCTCGGCCGACGCGAGCGACTCGATCCGCGGAATCTTGAGCGCCACATCGCGGTCGGTGCGCGGATCGCGGGCACGGTAGACAATGCCAAAGCCGCCAACGCCGAGTTCGCTCAGGATTTCAAAACGGCCAAGCTGCCTGAGCAGCGGACCGTTTTGCTGGGCGCCACCGCGTTTGATGGCCGCCAGCATCTCGACGCATTCGCGCCCCCGCGCCAGCCGCGCGCGCAGCTCCTCCGGCCCGTCGGACAACGTTTGGTCCAACGGCTCGCCGGCATCGGCGCGGCGCTGACAATCGACGAGGTAATCGTCGACCAGATCGTCAAATGAATCCGGATCGGTTGCCATGTTGCGTGGCGAGCTCAATGGCCAGCCTGTCAATCGCCCGGCACCAGATCTTGCGCGCCGCCTCGGCCGATCGTCCTAGTGCCGCCCCAACTTCCTCGAAGGTTCGCCCATCAAAGCTGCGCAGCTCAATGGCGCGTCGCGCCTCGTCGGCCAAACGCGCCATGGCGGCATGCACAATGTCCTGGTTTTCTCGCCCGCGCAGCGCTGCGCTCGGCGCCGAGCAATCGGCCACCAGCTCGCGAAACGCGTCTCCAGCCGAGAAATCGCCCCCCAGCGACTCTTCCTGCGAGTTAGTGGCGGCATATTTGCGCCGCGCGTCGTGAATATTGTTGATCAAGATTCTACGCAGCCAACCGCGGAGTTGGGTCTCGCTCACCCCTTGAAAATGGCCAAATTCCTTGGTCGCGTTCAAAAATGTGGATTGTACCACGTCCGATGGCGCCAGTAGCGCGCCGAGATCGTTCCCCAACTCGTCGTTGGCGATCCGCATCAGATACGCGCGATAATGGTCAAATAACTGCCCCAGCGCAGAATACGAGCCACCCCGCGCCGCCGCAATCGAGCGGTCCAGCGTATCGGGTCCTTCGTGATTCGGCGCGTATTCAGACACGGACATCCCCAGTTTGGGCGCGAACGGGAATGCGAAACGCTATTCCCATCTATATAGACGCCAAACAGGCGCCAAACCGGACAAAAAATCTTTGTCCGTATCGGCAGGCTCGATACGTCTGGAGTGTGCTTTGAAAAAGAGTCGCCTCCCCTTGCGGTTCACTCTGTGCGGTAACTCCTTTTGTAAAAGCGATTTGCGCAGCGACGCAACTCATTGAGCACTGAGGCGAACCACCCGCAAGCAGGGTGATCAATACAGTCGCGCTAAGGCAGAAATGACTTTCAATGTGGCGCTCGAATTGGCGTTCGCCCGCTCGGGTTGGCTGGGGGCGAACACTAGACTCACAAAAGTCGCATAGGGGCGCACAAAAACCGTTGTCTCCGCGCCCGATTGCCTTGGAAATCGCGGTCGTCTACCGCGTTGGTAGAAGCGTCTGCCATTTCGCCACAGCGTTCGATTCAGGTTCTCGCCCTGGGGCCGACGCCGAGAATCGGATTGCCGCTGGCTTCGACATGCACAACACCACCGTCGCTCCTCCGGCGTACGACGCCACACCGAGAGTTGGCGCGGCACTTGGACCAAATGCGCTCCAAGCGCGAGGGAGACGCCCGGCGATGATCGCTTTTGCGGCGGCCGGGCAGGTGTGACTACACTTGAAACCTGGCCCGAGCCGCAAGGACCTTCGGCAAGTGTCATCACTTTACGGCTCTCGTTTCTGCCCCTGATAGATTTGACCTGCCGCCATCATGCGCCACTGATCTGTCGGCGGCACTGCCTTTATAAAATTGAAATATGATGTGCGCAGGTTCGTTTCTTATTAGATCGAGCGTGATTTCGCTCCTGCTGGCCGCGCCGTGCGCCGCCACGGCGGAGTCGCCCGCGAGTTTTGTGCAAGTGCGCGACGGGCACTTCCACGCCGGCGGGGCCAGATTGAAACTGTGGGGTTCCCAATCCGGAATTTTGGGCGAGACGCCCGCCGCCATCGACAAGGAGGTCGATCACTTCCGCAAACTCGGTTTCAATCTCTACCGCAATATCAGCGTTGGCCGGGCCTATCCGATGGAGTACGCGCGCGGCGACGGGTCGACCATGGACTTGCAAGACTACTCGTTCGCCGCGATCGCCAAGAGCGGCGGCTACAACTGGATCGACCTGCTTAACAACGTCACGATCACCTCGGCCGACATCGATGTCATCGACGATCCGTTGGTCAGCCGCGAGGATTGGCTGAAGGCGATGGAGGGCAAGACGCTGCGCCCCTCGGCGCTGCAAACGATATGGGACCTGCGAACGCAGACGGCCTATCTCAATCACATCGATCGGGTGATGAACCACGTCAATCAGCACACTGGCCGGCGTTACGCCGATGAACCGAGCATCGCCTTGATCGAACTGGTCAACGAGCAATGGTGGACACCGCGTATGCTAGCCGGCGGAGAGTTGGCGGCGCTCGATCCGGCGATCGTGCGGCCGTTACTGGTCAAGTGGAATGCGTGGTTGCGGAACAAGTATGCCGACGACGAAGCGCTGCGCGCCGCTTGGGGCGAACTGCTGCCCGGCGAATCCCTGACCGCTGCCACCGTCCTCCTCCAGCCGCTGCAGGGCCGCGCCGCCATGCCGGAAATGGCTGCCGTGCTGGGGATCAATATAGATCTCAGCAAAAATCAGGCCCTTCTAGCCAACGCCAATGCCGCGCGCGGCGGCGACATCGCCCGTTTTCTGGTCGGCCTCCACATCGAATTCAAGACCAAGGCCATGCAGCGCGTACGCTCGCATGGCGAGTCCGGGGCCGGCGCCGCCGTCGTGCCAGTGCTGTTTGACACCGGCGCGAGCTTTTCGATGCATTCGGCGTACGAGCACACCTTCGGCTCGGCGTTCGCTTTCGGCTCCTACCAAGGCTTGATCGACTCTGACCGAAGCAAGCCAACCTTCCCTTGGTCCATGCCCCTCGCCGAGCCGCCTACCGTGCACAGTTGGATGACGTTCAACAAAATTGAAAACCACCCTGGCGTCATTTATGAGACGATGACGTTCCAGCCGGGCAAGTATCGCGCCGATTATCCGCTTCGACTCGCGGCGTTCGCCGCGATCGCCGATCTCGATGTCGTCGACTGGCATTACTACAACGCTCACGTGTACGGAGACCGCGCCACCCCGCTGCAAATGCCATACGAAGCGCATTACTGGCAATCGGTGGTCTTTGGCGGCGACGAGGTGATGCTGGCGTCGATGAAGCTGGCCGCGACAATCTTTGTGCATGGTGACCTCCACCCACCGACCGAGCCCACCGTGCTGGTCGTTGGTAAAGACGTGCTTTTCGACGGAGGCGCGAACTGGGAGTCGCTCTACCAACGCATGCAGCCGACGGCAATGCAGTTTGGCCTGCGCTTGCGTTTCGATCCGAACGAACCAGAAAGCCATTTCATCGGCCGAAACCAAGCGACGTACGACGACATTTGCCGTCCCACGCCGCAAATCACCTATCGCTGGAAACAAGGCCAATTGATCATCGAATCGCCGCGCGTGCGCGTGATCGCGGGATTCGTCCCGGAATCGCACGCTTTTGAAAGCGGCGAGACGCTCGACGGCATCGCGCTCAACGTTCCTGACGGCACGCCCTTCGTCCGCGACGACGAGCGCTATGTCTGTTTCGCGATGTGCAGCCAGGACGGCAAGCCGCTGGCCGAAAGCGGCGACTTGGTGGCGATGGCGGTCAGCACCAGTTGGAACACGGGTTTTAAGATCGACGCCGACAAATACGACACCGAACTGAAAGCCACCGGGCATGGACCGATCTCCGCGGCCAGGTCTATTGAGGGCGGCGGCATGCCGGTGCTGGTCTCGCGGGTCGGCTGGACGTTGAATGCCCCTTGGCTCGCGGGCATGACTGCCGAACGCCACGATTTTTCGTTGGAAACCTATCGTACTGACCGCCTGGACGGCCCATTGCTGCGCATCGAGGCGGATGAACCGCTGTTCTTCGTGAACCTGAAACGCCAATGAAACTCGTGGCTCCACGACCTGCGCCGGAAATCGAAGCCGGCGGATAGTGGGTTTGCACGAACCGCATCGCGTGGTGAGGTCACTAAGCCGCCTGCTGGACCAACTCCGGCTGCGGCGTCGGCAGCAGGATCGTCTGCCGTCGCTCGTCGCGGGCTAGCGCCGGCGCCAGCAACCAGCAGCACCCGCTGATCGCCGAGCCAGCCACGACCAGCCAGTTGAACGCCATGTTCGGCCCCAGCGTCTCAAGCCAGCGCTCATAAAACAGCCCGCCCAGCCAGGTGGCTAGCGACGTGCTGACGTTCGACAGCGCCATCAGCAAGGCGAACACCGTGGCCGCGCTCTTCAGCGGACAGTGGCGCGCCGCCAGGTCGAGTTGCACCATGGTCCCAGTCATGTGAAAGAACCCCACCGCTAGCGAGAGGATCGCCGCCGAGCGGCTGTCCCACAGCGCCAAGTAGGCCACCGTGGCCAACACGCCACACGCCACCGAGCCATGCAATAGCAGGCCGAACGCCACGCGGCGGCAGTAGAAACCGTACAGTCCGCTCGCCACCAAGGCGCCCAGCGCCATCAGCGAAACGCTATGCCCGTAAAACTGCTCCGAGAGGCCAAGCTGCTCGGTCATGTGCAGGTACAGCACCGCGGTGGAAAACGGGTTGAAGTTCCAGAGGAACAAAAAGGTCCCCGCCAACAGCACCCCTGGCGACCGAGCGGCCTCGACCAGCGACGCAGCGGCGCGTGGCCGCGCGCCAATCTGCGCGCGCGCGATCGGCCGCTCCCGCACAAAGCACAGCACAATGGCCAAGGCGGCGACCGACAACAGTCCACAGATCAAAAAGCCGGAATACTGCCACTGCTGCTCCGCGAGATAGCCCCCCAACGAACCCGCCACAATGGTCGCCCCCCACATGGCGGTCCACTGCACCGATTGCAATCGCCCGGTCAGTCCAATTGGCTGGCCGCGATCGATCATCAAGGCGTCGATCACCACGTCCAGACAGGCGACCGCCACGGTCGGCACGAGCAAGGCGGCCAACAACAGCCAGCCGGCCCCGGCCGGCACGGGAAACAGATACACCCCCAAAAAGCTGCACATCGCCAAGGCGCTGGCGCCAATCAGGTAGCTGCGACGTCTGTAGCCAGCGATCGGGAAAAAGTCGGAAAGTAGCCCATAAATCGGCTTGAACCACCACGGCAGGGCCAGCAAGGCCGCAAAGGCGCCGATGTGCGCCGGGCCGTACCCCCACTCCTTAAGTAGTGAGCGCACCGGCTGGGCGACAAGCCCCTCGGTTGGCTCGGCAAAGCCTTGAATCAAGTACAAAGCGCCAAACAAGGCGCTTAACCCGGCGACTTGTCGCCCCGCGCTTGCGGTGGCAGTTCCGGCGGAACCACTCACGTTGGTTCGGCTCCTGATGGGTCGGCGCGTCGTCCACTGGCGCCTTCGTCCAATCAATAGCACAAGCGGCGCCGCGACCCAATAGAAATCTATCGAACGCGATTCGATTTGCAAAAAAATCTTCGACCGCGCCGCGCGAGGCCGTTATGCTCGAACTGCCGCACGGCGCGGCGCCCAATCGATTTTCCCTCGACCGCCAAGGAGCCTTCATGCGATTGCCGTTCATCCAGGCAGCGCTGCCGTTTTTCGCCGCACTGGCCATCGGTCTTCCCAGCACCCGCGCCGTCGAGATCGCCTGTCACCGGGGAGCCAATGAGTACTGCCCCGAGAACACCCAGGCCGCCGCCGCCAAGTGCGTCGAGTGGGGGGCCGACTATGTAGAGATCGACGTCCGTACCACCAAAGACGGCGTGATGATCATCATGCACGACCCTTGGGTGAACCGCACCACCAACGGCAAGGGGATGATTCGCCAGCTTACCGCCGAGCAAATCGACGGGCTCGACGCCGGAAGTTGGTTCGACGCCAAGTTCGCGGGCGAAAAGGTCCCCCGCCTCGAACCCTACCTGCGTTGGATTAAAGGTAAGGCCAAGGTCTACTTCGACGTCAAAGACGCCGACTTGGCGGCGCTCATCAAGTTGGTGTACGACGTGGGGCTGGAGAACGACAGCTTCTTTTGGTTCGACAACGATCGTAAGGCGCTCGACTTTCGCAAGCTCGATCAGAAGCTGGCCCTCAAAATGAACGCCGCCAACCCCGAGCAAATGAAGGATCGCAAGGAGCGCTTCGCCGCCAACATCGTCGAGGTCAGCCCGGCCGGTCTCACCGCTGAGAACATCCAGGCCTGCCATGAGCTGGGCATGAAGCTCATGGTGTACGAGCCTGACAAAAATCTTGACACCTTTCGCAAGGCCATTGAGCTCGGCGCCGACCTGATCAACCTGGACAACGCCGACGCGTTTCAGGCCGTCGAACG
Source organism: Pirellulales bacterium (assembly GCA_019694455.1). Taxonomy (NCBI): domain Bacteria; kingdom Pseudomonadati; phylum Planctomycetota; class Planctomycetia; order Pirellulales; species Pirellulales bacterium. The sequence continues at coordinate 84,044 of JAIBBY010000006.1, read as the reverse complement.
CGAACTGGCGGCCAGGCAATGAGCCAGTCGCCCAGCGCGCCCGGCGTGACGATCGAGTGCCCAATTCGTTGGGGCGATATGGACGCGCTGGGACATGTGAACAACATCGTCTATTTTCAGTACTGTGAAGATGCGCGCATCGCCTACTTCGAGGCGCTCGGCGTCGACCGGTTCAAAGACCAGCCGACCGACGGCCCGGGCATGGTCACCGCCAGTCTCAACTTTCGCAAGCAGCTTCGCTTTCCTGGCACGGTCGCCGTCACCGCCGACGTGACCGGCGTCGGCGGCAAGTCGTTCGTCATCGCCTACACGATTCGCGATCTCGCCGATGGCAGCGTGGCCGCCGATGGATCGAGCGTTTGCCTCTTCGTCGATTACGCCGCGGCCAAGGCCAAGCCGCTGCCGCGCGAGATGGTCCGGCGCATGGCCGAGCTTGAGCAGAACCCTCAGTTGCTCGCCGAGCGGCCGGGCGCGTGATTCACCTGCGCTCCCCCTGCTTGAGAGGGGGCCGCTGCGCGGTGCTGAACTTGGGCGCCGCCACCACGGCAGGCGATCCCCGCCGCCAGTTGAACTCGATCAAGCCCCCACGTAGCGCGAATAGATCGTGCGCGCGGCCGCGATGTCATTGGTGCCGCCGATGATCGCCCGGCCATCGGGGAAGATGGTCAACTCGTAGTCGTCCACGGCGAAGCGCAGCAAGAACGGATTGCGCGCTACTCGCCCCAGCGCCGTCAGTTTTTGTTCCAGCGCGGCCAGGTCAATCCGCTCGCCGCGCGGCGGGTGAATCTGCACGGCGTTGCGGCCGCAAAGCACCGCGCTGTGACTGCCGCGCTCGCCGGCCAGCCAGGGAAATTGTCGCTGTCCGCATGTCTCGCAGCCCCCATCCTGGCGCAGCACGTCCACCTTTACCTGTCGCAAGCCGTTGTCCCACAGGTCAATCACGGCCAGCTTTCGGCTCACCGCGTCGCGCTTGCCCGCCAAAATCTTGATCGCCTCCATCGACTCGATCGATGCAATCACCCCAATAATTGGCGCCACGATGCCCGCCGTGTCGCAGGTCGGCATCGTCCCCGGCGGCGGCGCCTCTTGCATCAAGCAGCGCAGGCACGGCGTTTCGCCGGGCAAGATGGTCAGCGTTTGCCCTTCGGCGCCGATGCAACCGCCGTAGACCCAGGGAATGTTTTGGCTGATGGCCACATCGTTCAACAGAAAGCGGATCTCAAAGTTGTCCGTGCCGTCGACAATCACATCAACGCCTTCGCTCAAGGCCAGCACGTTTTCGGAGTTCACGTCGGCCACATGCGCTTCGATCTCGATCTGCGAGTTGATGCGCCGCAACTTGCGCTCGGCGGCGATCGCCTTGGGCAGACCGGCAGCCAGGTCGTCCTCGTCAAACAGCACCTGGCGCTGCAGGTTGTTCAATTCCAAAAAGTCGCGATCCACGATCCGCAAATGGCCCACGCCGGCGCGGGCGAGTGTGCTGGCGATTACGCTGCCTAAGGCGCCGCAACCGCAAACCAGCGCGCGACTGGCGAGCAACCGCTCTTGTCCCTCGCGGCCAATCGGCGGATAGAGAGACTGGCGGGCGTAACGATCGAGGCGGGGATCGGCCATTTTTTTCAGTGCGTCGCGGTGGGGTCAGTTCAGGCGTCGAGCGATCCGGACCACGCTACGGCAGGCCCACGCGATCTAAGAAGTCATCTCCCTCGGCGATTTTGGAATCCGACTTCCACGCGCCGCGCTGCCAGCGCCGGCCATGCGGCCCATCTTGCAGGTCATACTCAACGGTGATGGTGGTTGGTTCCCATTTGGGAGAGAGAGGGCCCTCCATCTGCGCGCGCGTTTGCGCCGATGGCCGAGGGAGCAGTTCGTGATCGGCCTCGGCCGCCTCGCTGGTGGGATGAATGATCGAGCTCTTTTTTTGATACCGCACGCGCACCACGCCGTGCGTGTTGTCCGTCAGCTCGGAAGTCACTTCCAGCGGTTCGGTCACGCGCCGCACAAAGCCCGGCGGAAAGATCAGCTTCTCCACCTCCTGATAGTGGGCGAACTGACCGCGCGTGTGCTCCGCCAGTCGCGCCAGCGACTCGGCTGGGTCGCCGCTGGCGTCCCAGCCCTTGGGACTGGGCTTCATCATCTCTTGCATCGCGTCGGCGACCAGCTCCTTTTCGGCGGGCGTGCCGGCGATCGGCGCCTCGATCGGCGTTTGCTGGCCGCAGCCAGCCATCAGCGACAACAAACAGACAATGTGCCAAGGCGTGGGGCGCTGCATGGGTTGACTCGCTTATGCCCAGTAACCGGCCGGCTCGGCGCCAGCGGGATGTTCAGATAAATATAACGCGACATCGCGTTGTAGCCGATCAACCGCCCGGCGATTTTCGATCGCGCCAACTCGTTCGCCGCTCGGGCGCCATGCGATTACCGGCTTCTCCATCTGTACAAGCGCCGCCGGCAGTGCCGAAAGTTCATCGACTCGGACACAAACCGCATCGGCCCACGGCAGCGCCCGCGGGTCGTCTGACACACGATGCAGCAACAAGATGTTGCGTGCGTGAACACGCGGATCGGCGGGCACTTCTTCTGGGTTCACCATATACGCCAGTCCCACTGCGGGCCAACGGGCAAGGCGCTCCAGTTCTTGGTCGATCGCCAGGCCGCCGTCCAGGTCGGCGACAATCAGCACCCCTGCCTCGCTGCACTCTCGGCAAAATTGGTCGTCGGGATGCGTGGCCACGACCGCCAGTTCCTGCTCATGCAGATCAGAAAACTCAAACGCGTCCAGGCTGCCCGCCACGCGCAGCACCCAGTTCTTGCCTTCATAACGTAGTTGTCGGCCGCTGGCGCCAAGGGGTCGCAGCCCCAACAAGCGAGTCGCTTGTTCGATCACCGCGCCGTCTTGGATCAGCTCGATCTCGACATCATAGAGATACGGCGAATCGGCAGACCAAAAGCACGGATCGGGCACAAACGCCTCGGCCAATAGCCCAGCGGTTGCCTTCACCGGGCGTAGCGGCAGTCGCGCTGGCAGCGTCTTGGCGTAGCGCGAGCGCGGGCCAACCACCATGCCGTGCAGACTCGCGCCCGCCGCCGCCTCGGGCAGCTCGACATACACGCGCGCCTCGGTGGTCGATAACCGACCGAAGAAGACGCGGGCACGATCGAGGTGATTGGCTGGGCTCATGTGCTCCTAGGCTCGTTGCTCGGCCAATTCGTCGGCCAACACCTTGGCCAGATACTTGCCGGTAATCGAGTTCGCGTTGCGCGACACCATCTCTGGCGTGCCGGTGGCAACCACGCTCCCTCCCGCCTCGGCGGCCTCGGGCCCCAAGTCAATCACATAGTCGGCCGCCTTGGCAAGCTGCAAGTTGTGCTCGACGACGATCAGCGAATGTCCCACCGCCAGCAGCGCGTCGAAACAATCAATCAGTTGCACCACATCCGCAAAGTGCAGCCCGGTGGTCGGCTCGTCGAGGATGAACAAGGTGCGCCCACGCCGCGCGCTGGAGAGATACGCCGCCAGCTTCAGCCGCTGCGCCTCTCCGCCCGACAGGGTGTTGGCCGGCTGCCCTAGCCGCACATAGTCCAGCCCCACCGAGATCAACTGCTTGAGCCGGGCCTGCGCCTTGGGATGACCGCGAAAGAAGGTGAACGCCTCGCGGGCGGTCATGTCCAGCACCTCGGCGATGTTGCGGCCGCGATACTCGACATCCAAAATCTCGCTGCGATAGCGGGCGCCTTGGCATTCGGTGCATTTCATGTACACGTCGGCCATGAACTGCATGTCGATCTGCAGGTAGCCTTCCCCCTGACACATCTCGCAGCGTCCCTCCGCGCTGTTGAAGCTGAAATTACCGACCGTGTAATTCCGCGTGCGCGCGTCGACCGTCTCCGAAAAGACTTCGCGAATCTCGTCGAACGCCTTGATGTACGTCACCGGGTTCGAGCGCGGCGAGCGGCCGATCGGGCTTTGATCCACCATCGTCACATCGTTGATCTGACCATCGCCAAACACGTCGTCGAAGTCGAGCGGCTTGACCGACTCCTTGCGCATCCGCCGGCACAACGCGGGATAGAGCGTGTCTTGCACCAGCGTGCTCTTGCCCGCTCCGCTCACACCGGTCACCACGCACAACAGGCCGAGCGGAAACTCGACCGTGATGTTCTTGAGATTGTTGCCGCGCGCGCCGGCCAGCCGAATCCAGCCATGGTTCGGTTGGCGGCGTTTCTCCGGCGCGCGAATCAAGCGTCGCCCCGACAGGTAGTCGCCGGTGAGACTGTTCGGGCTAGCTTCCATTTCGCGCGGCGTCCCCTGAAACACCACCTGCCCGCCGCGATCGCCAGCGCCAGGGCCGATCTCAATAACCTGATCGGCCGCGCGAATGAACTCCTCCTCGTGCTCCACCACCACCACGGTGTTGCCCCGATCGCGCAGCCGCCGGATGCTCTCGACCAACCGCTGACTGTCGCGCGGATGCAGTCCCACGCTCGGCTCGTCGAGCACATACAATGCGTTCACCAGGCTGGAACCCAGCGCCGCCGTCAGCGCCACGCGCTGCGCCTCGCCGCCGCTGAGCGCGCGCAGACTGCGATCGAGCGTCAGAAAGCCCAGTCCCACCGATATCAAATAGCCCAGCCGCCCGCGAATCTGGTCGACCGTCATCCGCGCCAGCGCGCCCTGCTCGGGGGCAGGCCGCAGTTCGCCCAACAGCGCCGCCGCGTCCGCGATCTTCAGCGCGCATAGCTCGGCGATGTTCTTGCCCAGCACGCGGGTCGCCAGCGACTCGTCGCGCAGTCGTCGCCCCTCGCACACCGGGCATAACCGGTAGCTGCGCCAACGATTGAGAAACACGCGCACGTGCATCTTGTACTTGCGCCGCTCCAGCCAGTCGAAAAAGCCCACCAAGCCGCCAAATTGGCGCTCGGCTACCCCCTCGGTGATCAGTCGCAAATGCTCGGCTTCGAGCTTGCGAAACGGTATCTCAACCGGCAGGTTGTAGTCGGGCGCCAGCGCCAACAACTCTTCCAATTCGTGATGGTACGCCGGCGTGTTCCACGGCGCGATCGCCCCCTCTTTGATCGACTTGCGCGGGTCGGGCACGATCAAATCCAGATCGAGATCGACGACATTGCCAAATCCCTCGCAGCGCGGGCAAGCCCCCAGCGGGCTGTTGTAGCTGTAAAGCCGCGGTTCGGGTTCTGGATACTCGCGCTCGCACGCATCGCAGCGCAATTGCGCGCTGTAACCCCGCCGCGTCCACGCCTTGCCGTCCAGCGAATATTCGGGCCCGGTGGCAATGGCGCCGCCCTCTGGCCGCTCGACGAACACCACGGCCCCTTGCTCGCCTTTGCGAAACGCCGTTTCGAGCGAGTCAATCAACCGCTCCTGCGCCCCGCCGGCGGCCAGTCGATCGACGACCCCAAACATCTCGTGCGCGCCGGCGGCATCGTCTGATAGTCGCGACAGGTTCTCAATCGCCGTCCCCAGTTCGATGGTCTGCCCCCCCACGATCGCGCGGGCAAAGCCGTCTTCGCGCAGCGACTCGGCCGCGCTGGCCAACTGCGCCCGGCCGTCTTCGATCGGCACGCGAAACGTCACCAAAAAGCGCGTCCGCTCGGGCAGAGCTTGCAACTCGGCCGCCACGCTTTGCGGTGAGTCGCGCCGCACGGCCTGTCCGCACGAGAGGCAAAAGACTTCACCCAGATGGGCATACAAGAGCCGCAGATAATGTGTGATCTCGGTGGCGGCGCCCACTGTGGCGCGGTTCGACCGCGATAGTGGCTGGCGGCCCACCGCGATGGCGGGGGGAATGTGGTCGATCCGCTCCGCCGCCGGCTTTTCGAGCTGTTCAAGAAACTGGCGGGTATAGGCCGAAAAGGTTTCGATGTAGCGGCGCTGACCTTCGGCAAACAGGGTGTCGAAGGCCAGGCTGCTCTTGCCGCTGCCGCTCAAACCGCAAACCACCACTAGCTGGCGGTGCGGAATATCGAGGTCGATCTGCTTGAGGTTGTGGACCTCCACCCCCCGCAGTTCGATCTGGCGGCCCTGACTCATCCACGGCTCCGGCAACAATTTTGGCGGACGCAGCCTGCTGATCTGGCTCCCTTCCCGCCGATCTGCCCCCAGGCGCCTGGGCCTTTTCTGGCAGGCGGGCTCCCTCCGCCGCAATTTGCAAACAATACAAACCTTGAGCATAACCCCTGCTGCACATGGGGGATAGGTTTTACGTTGCAAGTCCCCCATGTCAGGCGACGGCAATACACAAGTTCACGAAAAAAAATCCATCTGGGCGTGTCCGTTTTGCATGGCCGCCGTCGTCTTAGTGAATAGGGGAGGTTCTGCGCCGGGCAGCCCGTCTGCAACGAGTTCTGAGAGACTCGCCCGCTGATTGTGAGTCGAAGGCGTCGCACATTTGCCAGGTAGTGCCGGGCCGAGGGGGGCGCTGTCCACCTTAGCGGCCATTGTCCCTACCTTGCGCGAAGCGAGTTGTGCGCCGGGTTCACATAACTAACCAACGAAAACCGCTTGCGGAGAATTCGATTGATCGACCGCTTGGAAACCTCGATTGTCATTCCCATGTTCAACGGGGCGCGCTACATCTTGGACGCGCTTCGGTCGGTGGCTGCGCAGACGGAGGCTCCATGCGAAATCATTGTAGTGGATGATGCTTCAACAGATCGTTCGAGCAGCATAGTCGACGCTTGGTCTCGGACATCGAAAATCCCGCTGCGCACGATCCGCTGCGCAGTGAATTCTGGCAGCCCATCGCGGCCCATGAACCAGGGCATTGCCGACGCGCGAGGGGAGATCATCGTGGTGTTGGATCAAGACGATCTATTGTCCCCCACCAAGATTGAACGTGAATCGCGCGTGTTGCGTGAGAACCCACACATTGCGTTCGCGTTCTCATGTTCAGCGACTACACGCGACCCACTGCGCAAGATGCAGTCATATGAGGTGCTGGAACGTTTGCGAGAGATCGGCGTCGCAAGGAATGGATTTTGGGAGATCCCTGGTGATGCGATGCTCAAGCTGCTATTTGAGCATGGATGCTTCGTGATGGGCTTTCCCGGGTTTAGCTTTCGTCGATCCGATTGGCGACGAAAGGGCGGCGTGGACGAAAACTTGCGAATTGCTGATCACGAGTTCCTCTGCTGGCTCTCCACGCAGGGGCCGGTCGCCTACCTGGAAGATATTCACTACCAGCGGCGGCTGCATGACCATAATTTGTCGAGAGATCGACAATTGGTGGAAGCGGACTTTGTCCAGTGTGTGAGCAGGTATTTAAGCGCGCAGCAGAGGTCAATTTCAGTCCGCCAGGCCGATTGGATCAATACTCGCAATGCATGCATGGGAATTGCCTACGCGCTACGGCAGTCGGGCAGATACTCCGAGGCATGGAACTGTTACCAGACCGTATGCGCTGTGTGGGGGTGGCGAATCGATGTCGCGATTTGCATGACGAAGTTGTGCGCTCACCGTGAACTGAGTCGTCTACAACACTTCTACAGCGCAGTCGCTAGCATCGCACGTGCTGCGTATGCGCGCGATTAGAGCGTTAATCCGTTCCGTGAAGGTGCGGACCGCGCGAACAAACCTGGCAGCTTGCGCGCATCAATGCGCCGCCCCCTCAATCCAGCCCGTAAGCGCCCGCGTTCTCGCCCACAAACGGATTGCCCCGCCGCTCCTCCCCGATCGTCGTCGGGTCGCCATGACCAGACAGCACCACAGCGTCGTCGGGCAGCACAAACAGCTTGTCGCGGATGCCGCTGGCCAGCAGGTTGAAATCTCCATCCGGAAAATCGGTCCGGCCAATGCTGCCGGCGAATAGTACGTCGCCGCCAAAGATGACGATCGGCGCAACGTCGCGGCAGACAAACACGATGTGCCCCGACGAGTGCCCCGGTATCTCGTAAACTTCAAACCGAAAGCCCGCCGCCTCGTAGACCTCCCCCTCGCGCAACAGCGTGTCGGCCGGGGGACTGGTGATCGGCAGGCCGAAGGCGCCAGACAGGTTGGCCTGCGCGTCGACCAATTTGTTCGCCTCGGCGTGTCCGATGACCAACGGCGCGGCGGGCCAGCGGTCCTTGAGCGCGGCGTTGCCGGCAATGTGATCGGCATGGCCGTGCGTCAGCAGGATGGCGGCCGGCGTCAGCTTGGCTTCGTCCAGGTAGTCAACGATCTTCTCCGGTTCCATGCCCGGATCAACCACCACGCAGTCCTGGCGTCCTTCGAGGTGGGCAACATAGGTGTTCTCAGCAAACGGCATGGAGAGAATCATCTTGATTCGTACGGGCGACTGACTCACAAACCCTCCAAATTCGCCAATTGGTCTGGACGCGTCGGGCCGTCCTCGATATTCAATGTGGCCTTTGTTTCCTGGCGTCCCAGCACTTGGGGAGCGCCGGTAGTTCATTGTAAATTTTTCGCGCTAGTTCGGCGAATCGGCGTAAGGATGCGCCATCGCCCGCGGGGTTGATTCAATCACCATCACGCAGTTGCCAAGTTCCATGGAGGGAACCAGTTAGACAGGCCACGTCGCGGTAACGCAATTTGCCTGTGGCAACCGCCGGCATGCAAGTTGCTAGCAGCAGTGTCGACCCACTGCCGCCGTCGGAGCCCTTTCTTGTTCCGCGTTCGCGACCTGTCTCTGACCCGTTGGCAGGGGATCATCACATGCCCAAACCGTTCGCTCGGCTCGCACTCGTAACGGCAGTCTGGATTACCAGCGCGCCCCTGGCGGTGCTCGCTCAATTTGGCGCCCAGCCGGCTTCGCCCGCTACAGCACAACCCTCTGCCGCGCCGCCACAGTATGCCGCGCCACAATCACCGGCCCAACAACCGGCCGCGCCGCCGCAATACTCGCAGCAGCCCGCCGCCATGCAACCCGCGCCGGCGCAAGCCAGCCCGCAGTATGCGCCGCCGCAGCAACAGCCGTATCCTGCGACCGCCGGCGCCCCGCAGCAGCCGTATGCCCCGGCGAATCAACAACCGCAATATCGTGTGGCCGCGACCCCCACGCCTCCCAATCCGGCGGAGATCAACTCGGCCGCGCCGACCGCCGCGGAGCATCCGCTCATGCCCGCGCTGCGCTGGGCTCAAGAGGGCCTGCCGCACATCCGGGCGATTCAAGACTACACCTGCATGCTTTACAAGCGCGAGCGCGTCGATGGCGTGCTCGGCGAGTATCAAACCATGTCGATCAAGGTGCGGCATCAGCCGTTCAGCGTCTACATGTACTTCATGGGTCCGCCGAATATGCGCGGCCAAGAGGTGCTGTACGTCGAAGGTCAAAACAACAATGAACTGCAAGCCCACGGCGTTGGCCTCAAAAACGCCATCGGCACCGTGTCGCTCAGTCCCACCGGCCGAATGGCGATGAAGGGCAATCGCTATCCCATCACCGAACTGGGAGTCGAGAACCTGGTTCAGCGGTTGCTCGAGGTGGGCGAGCGCGACACCCGCTATGGCGAGTGCGATGTGCAGTTTCTCAAGGCCAAGATCAATGGCCGTGGCTGCACCTGCATTCAGGTGACGCATCCGGTGCCGCGGCGCAACTTCTTGTTTCACCTGGCCCGCATCTACGTCGACGATGAGCTGAATATCCCCATCCGCTACGAATCGTTCGACTGGCCCAGCCGTGCCGGCGGCCCCCCCGAACTGATCGAAGAGTACACCTATCAAAATCTGAAGTTGAACAACAACTTCACCGATCTCGACTTCGACATTCGCAATCCGAAGTACGGCTTCAAATAACGCGGTGCAAGTTCGCTACCCGTCTCGTGCTAGTGAGGAGAGGGCAGCAGACGATCCCGCTGCCGACGCCGCAGCCGGAACTGGTCCAGCAGGCGGCTTAGGCTCGCGGCTCGACTGCCGAGCAAGCCGAGGAAGTGAACGTAGCGGAATCGGAATCAACCGGTTCCCGTGTGGCGAACCAACAAATGTCGTCATGGGCGGAGAGCAAATCATGGGGACGTTTCTGTCAATCACCGGTTTGGCAACCAGCGAACAGAGTGAGGTCACCAAGGCGCTTGCGCATTATGCAGCAAAACATGAGATTGGATTTGAGCCGACGAGTGATTCCTACGATGAAGAAAACATGCTGCTTTTGCACGGTGGCTTACGATGCTCAATCGTGCATCCAAATTACGCCCTCGATTGGGAGGACGTGGCCCGCGAACTATCGAGCTTATTGAAGGTTCCTGCTTTGACTCTGCATATTCACGACGACGATCTGTGGATGTATGTGCTTTTTTTGGATGGCGAACGATTTGATCAGTTCAACCCATTGCCCGAATATTGGGAGGAATTATCGACCGAAGAGGCCGCAACGTGGGACGGCAATTCAAATCGATTTGCGGCTGTTTGGCCTGACGCTTCAGCAGAGCAGTTGGGTCGCTACCTCATTCGCTGGTCCGACGAGTCCACAGAAAAGGCGTATCCGGATGACGAATTTCCAGCGGGAAACCCATGGCAAATGGTCGACTTCATGCGAAGGCTTGGGCTGGACTATCCCTTTGACCGCGAAGGCGCTCCACAAGGCAAGCAGTTTCTGTGGCGCAAACCTCGCCGTGGCCGACGGCACGCGTAGTCGCTCGACAGTCTTGCAACCTACTTATCTGGTTTGGCCACGGCCAGCAGAAACGACGGATTGAGCGCGTCGAACCGCACCCGCTCCAATTGCTCGGTGCCGCGGGCAATGTTGATCATCCACACCCGCACGTCTCCCGCTTTGCGCAGCGCCTGATGCACGTCGGAGAGGTTTTCGATGCTGCCGACGTTGGCCACCAACCTGCCGCGCGGGCGCAGCCGCTGGTAGGCCGCCTCGACCAGGTGGCTGATGCCGCGGCCGCTGCCGCCGACAAAGATGGCGTCGGGGTCGGGCAGTCCTTGCCAGGCCTCTGGCGCGCGGCCGCGCACCGGCGTGAGATTGCGCACGCCAAATCGCTCGGCGTTATGCACGATGAGCGCGTGGTCCTCGGGATCCATCTCGATGGCGTACACCGTGCCGTCGCTGGCCAGTTGCGCCGCCTCGACCGCCACCGAACCGCTGCCGGCGCCCACGTCCCACACGATGCTGCGCGATCCCAGGTCGAGTTGCGCCAGCGCGATCGAGCGCGTTTCGGCCGGAGTCAGCAGGCCATACTTGGGCTGCGACTGCGCAAACGCCTCGTCGGGGTTGCCAAACAGCCGGCGGCCAATCGCGTCGGCCGGCCGGTCGGGCACGTCGGGCTTGCGCACCAGGATCATCACGTTGAGCGGGCCAAAGTCGTCGCTCGCAATCTCCGCCAGTTCTCCCTGCGTCACGCGCTCGTCGGGCGAGCCGAGATTCTCGCAGACATAGGCCGAAAAATAATCGAGCTTGTTCTCCAGCAGCGCCTTGGCGATGGCCGCTGGCGGCCAGGCGTCGCTGGTGAACAGCCCCACCTTTTCGGCGATGCGAATCTTGTCGAGCACGCTCGGCAGCGAGCGCGTCGACAAATCGGTGAGGTACGCCTCCTCCCAGCTTTCCTTCACCCGCGCGAAGGCCAACTGCATGCTGCTCACGTGCGGCAAGACTTCAAAGCGATCTTTGCCTAGCTTGGAGCACAGATAGCGCGCCACGCCGTAAAAGAGCGGGTCGCCCGACGCCAATAGCACGATCCGCCGGTGGGGCTCGGCCGCGATGCGCCGCAGCGCCTCGTCGAAGTTGTCTCCCACGATCAGTCGCTCGGCGCGGTTGGCGCCCAGTTGGTCCAGGGCCGACTGCGCGCCGATCACCAGTTGAGCCCCGTCGAGCAGGCGCCGCGCCGCGTCGGTCAAACCGGTCAGGCCGTCGTCGCCGATGCCGATAATGTGAACTTTTTCGGGCATGATGCCGCCACAAACGATGAAGAACCAAGACTACTGGCCGTGATTCTACTCACTGCGGCGGCGCGTCGAAAGCGAGCCAGCCGCCAAGGGCCGCGCTCACTCGGGCACGACAATCTCCAACAGTTCCACCGCCAGTTCGCCATCGCAGTAGATCACCGCCGTGCGGCCATAGGTGGTGTTCGCGCCGCTCCCGCCGTCGCTGTCGAGCCCGAAGAAGTGCTTCAGCTCCTTGCCCGGCGAAATGCGGAACAGCGAAGCCAATTGAATCTCGCGGTAGACGTTGTTGTCGATCAAGATTCGGCCCAGCGGGGTGTCTTCGGACTCGATCGCCTGCCGCACGGCCGGGGCCAGATGCGAGTAATTCACCCGCATGATGCCAAACTGCACCACCTCGTGATCTGACTGGCGGCAGAGCACGATCTTGCGCGCGTAGTGCGACGGCGTCTTGCGCCGGTCGAGCACCACCACATCGACGGGGCTCTTGTGGTGCGCCTCCACGGTGACCGTCATGTGGTTTTCGTGCGCCAAGAGCCGGCGATACGCCTCGGGCATGGCGTCGGCGGAGATTTCAGTAAACTGTCCCAGCTCTCCCTCGGAGGCAAAGAACAGATCGACGAGCGTTTGCAGCTTCAGGGCCGGCGGTTGATGATTATGCAAGGCCTCGATGCTCCGGGTCCGGGGGTGAACAATAAGCCAGCGCCGCGCTCTGGTCGTCGCGACCCAGTACGGTCGAACGTCAAGCAGGCGGGCCGACGCCGACCGCTCTATTAGACGGTCGATCGAGCACCATCTCAATCAAATACGACAATAGCCGCCGCAATTCGGCTGGTTCGATGGTGTTGGCGATGGTCGCGGCGCGGCGCTCGTGTTCGGCGATCAGGCGCGCCGCTTCGGCGAACACGCCCGCCTCTTCGTAAAGCGACTTGATCTGACTGACCACGTCGAGCGTCATGGGTCGCCGCGCCGCCAGATCGACGAGCTCCGCGCAGCGCTCGCGCGGCAATCGCTCCAGCGCCAGCGCCCAGAGCAGGGTCGGGCGTCCGCCCACCACGTCGCCGGCGGCGAGCAGCTTGTTGTGCGAATCGGCGTTCCAGTCGCCCAAATCGTTCAGAATCTGAAACGCCACTCCCAAGTGTCGCGCGAACTGGCCAATTGGCTCGCTGTAGCCGTCAATCGGCCGCGCCAGCCGCATGCCCGCGTAGAGCGCCGCCTCGAAGGCCGGCGCCGTTTTGAGCGCGTAGATATGCAAGGCATCGTCCGGGGAGAGACGTTTGTCTCCCGAATCGCGCCACATCAGTTCGGCGCCTTGCCCCTCCGAAAGCTTCATATGGGCGTCGGCCAGCCGATCCAAGATGTCGGCCGAGACATCGGCGCCGAGCGTGGCCGTCTCGCGGCTCACCAGCCGGTAACCCAGGCCGATCAAGTAGTCCCCCACGTTGATTGCCGTCGGCGTGCCGTAGCGGCGGTGCAGCGTTTGGTCGCCGTAGCGAAACTCGTCGTCGTCCTCGATGTCGTCATGTACCAGCGACGCCTTGTGAAACGTCTCGATCGACATGGCGGTGCGGCGCACGGCGGCGGGAAGCTGCGCCAGATGCGCGGGACCATCGGCCAGCGTGGCGCGGCCGCCGGTCAGCGCGTCGTGCATGGCCAGCGTGATGAAGGGGCGCGAATGCTTGCCCCCCTTGGCAAGAAAGTCGTAGGCAATGGCCTCGGTGGCTGACAACGGGTCGAGCGCCGCGCCGTTGAGCGGGCCATGGCCGCCCCGCGCGCGCGGGGCCAAGTGCTCCAACTCGCCGGCAGAAAACATCCGCGCCGCCGACCGCATCAGGTGCAGGTAGGTGCGCGTTGTCTGCGGTCGCGACACCTGCGGCGTGCCGATCATTTCCAAAATCCAATCCTCGTCGATCGGCTGACCGCTCTCGGCTGGCAGCGGAACCGCGCCGCATGGCACGCCCGCCAGCAGCACGCGGTCGAGCGCTTGCTCGAGCACATCGAGCGTGGCGACGCCAATCACCGCGTCGACGCGTCCCGACAATAACTCCGTCAGAATGGCCGACGCGCGTTCGACCACGCGCACCTGGTAACCCAACGCGATCGCCTGGCGGCGCGCCTCGTCGACCACGCAGGCCGCGCAGCGCTCGCCGTCGGCCAGCGGTTGATTCGAATCCCCCGCGCAGCCCGCGCGGTGCTGGCTGTTGGCGGGCAACATCAGCAGCCGGCGCGCGACTGGCACGCCGGCAAGCTGGTCGGCCCAAAACGCGGAGAGCGTTTGCACCATCGTCCAGCCAAGATAGCTCTGTGGCAGGTCGAACTGCGCCAAAAGCTGCCGGCCGATCTGTTCGATGCGGGCCTGGGACAGTGGGGTCGTCTTGTCGAGCGCGGCGGTGGCCAGCCGGGCAGCTTCGCGAAGTTTTTCACGAACTTGCCGCTGGTCGGGCGCGAGCTTGAGATGCGCAGTGCTCACGGGCGGATCGGCGGCAGGCGCAGTGGCGCTGGCCGAAGTCGCTTCTCGGTCTAGTGGCGCCGTGGCCAATGCAGAGCCCTTGGTGGAAGACCCCCGCGCGGCGGGGCCTTATTGGCAGCAATCACAACAGTTTAGCGAAAGTGGTCCGCGCTGGGTACCCGCTCAAACTGGCGGCAAATCGGCCGCTGGCCGCGCTTCAGCCGGCATTGGCGGAGACAATCGCTCCCAGACGCTCAGCACGAACCATGCCAGCAGCAAAGCCAAGAACACAAGCAGGTTGAAGAGAAAGGCGGTATCGAATGCCGCCACACGCTCAACCGTTTCGAGCGCCATCGAATCAGCGACTATCGCAGCGCCGAAAAAGACGAATGGAAACGCCGCAAAGCTCAGGATAAACGTTATGAACATCCGCTGCCGCCAGACACCAATGTTAAACCGCGCGCCAGGCGGTCGCTCCTCCGGCAGGCGCTCGTAGACGGTCGCTTGATACGGGTTTTCGCTCTTTGTCATCTGAGGAGGTTCTCGGCGCCGCCGTGCCTGGCGGCCATTGAATAACTCCACCACTCGGTTACGGCGAGCGCGAGCCAGGCCAACACCGCCGCGCTGCACACGGCAAAGGCGGAGACCACCGCGTTGCCGACTGCAAAGGCGATCGTTCGCCGATGCTCGTTGTGCAGCCCCTGCAACTGGAGCCAATACGCCCAATATACGGCTGCCAGGGAGCAGAGCAGCGCCGCCATGCTCAACGCGGCCGCCCAAAACATCCGCCGCCGCCACTGCCCGAGCCACAATACCCGGTCAGGCAGCGAACCCTCTGGTCCGCGCTCAAAGACGGTCGCTTGATAGGGGTTTTCGTCCATCACGTCATCATAACCGGGCGGTTCAAAAGCCAGTCGCGTTGGGCTAAAATAGCTATTTCCGCCCGACTGATCCCACCCCCTGCCGGCCCCACATGAAACTTGCCTTCAGCTCCAACGCCTTTCTGCACTTTCCGCTCGAGGAGGCGCTGGATCAGATCGGCGGCATCGGGTTTCGCGGCGTTGAGGTGCTGGCCGACGTGCCGCACGCCTGGCCCGCTAGTCTGCTCGCCGGGTGCCGCCGCGAGATTCGCCAGGCGCTGGCCAGCCGCAACCTTGCCATCTCAAACATCAACGCGTTCATGATGAACGCCGTGGCCGATCCGCGGCAGCATTATCTCTACCCGGCCTGGAACGAGCCTTACGCGCCGTACCGCGCCATCCGCCGCGAGCACACCAAACGGGCCCTGCAACTGGCCGCCGACATCGGCGCGCCGAACATCACCACCGAGCCGGGAGGTCCGATCTTCGACGGGCAAACCTGGCAGAGCGCGGCACAAATCTTTTACGACGAACTGATGCCGTGCGTCGAACTGGCCGAACGGCTTGGCGTGACGCTGCTCATCGAGCCAGAGCCCGAACTGTTGATCGAGCGCTTCGACCAATACTTGGAGTTCGCGGGACGGATCGACTCGCCACGGATCGGATTGAATTTCGATATTGGCCATGCCTATTGCGTGGGCGAAGACCCACAGGACTGGGTCGCCCGCATGGCGCCGCACACTCGGCACTATCATTTTGAGGACATTGCCGCCACGCGAGTTCACAAGCACCTGATTCCCGGCCACGGCGCTATCGATTTTGCGGCCACGCTGCAAGCCATCGAAGCCACCGGGTACGATGGCTGGATCACCGTCGAACTGTATCCTTATATCGACAGTCCCCAGGCCGCCGCGCGCGAGGCCCACGAATACATGACCCGCTTGGCCCAGCGCTTGGGCATTGCCCGCGGCGATTGAAACGCGGCCGCGTTCGGCGGTCGCCGGTCCCCTCTGGTCGCGAAAAGCGGAGTGCCGGGCATGGCGCAAACAAGCGAGCAACCGCGGATCGGCGACTCGACGCACGGGCTGACCCGCGCTTACCTGCAGTTGGTGCGGCTGCCGAACGTCTTTACCGCGATGGCCGACATTCTGATGGGCTATCTCTTCACCCATCAGATGGTCGCCGATCCGGCCGGATCGCTGGCGCTATTGTTGGGGGCGTCGGCCGCGCTGTACATGGCGGGCATGGTGCTGAACGATCTGTTCGATTTTGAAATCGACGCCCGCGAACGTCCGCATCGGCCCCTCCCCTCGGGGCGCATTCACGCATCGACCGCGCGGGCGATCGGCATTGGGCTGGTTGTGTTTGGCGTGGTGATGGGTTGGCTGGCGGGCTGGCTGGGGCTGTCGTGGCGGCCCGGTTTAGTTGCCACCGCGCTCGCCGCCTTGGTGGTGATCTACGACGCCTCGCTGCGCGTCACGCCGCTGGCGCCCCTGGGCATGGCCGGTTGCCGCGCGCTCAACGTGCTATTGGGCATGAGCCTGGCGCCCGGCGACTGGCACGCCGCGCACTACGTGATTGCCGCCGGCGTGGGGGTCTACATCCTCGGCGTCACCTGGTTCTCGCGCGGCGAGGCCGAAGTCAGCCGCCGCCTGCAACTGAGCATGGCGCTGGCGGTGCTGCTGTCGGGCATCGCCTTGTTGGCGTCGTACCCGTTGTTTGTCGACGAGTTTTTGCCGGCCGTGAGTCAGCCGGTGTATCTCGACCGCTGGCGACTGCTCATGCTGCTATTGGGCGGACTCATCGCCTGGCGCTGCGTGCGGGCGATCATCACGCCGGCGCCGCTCTATGTGCAGGCGGCGGTAAAGAACTGCATCTTGTCGCTCATCGTGCTCGACGCGGCGGTTTGCTTCACGGTGCGTGGGGCCGCCGGCGCGCTGCCGATCTTGGTACTGCTGATTCCGGCGTTGTTCCTGGGCCGCTGGGTCTATTCGACGTAAGAGGAGATTTGCTAGCTAGCACGCCATGCTGGCGTCCATTGCACGACCAGTGGCGCTCGGCAAGCGCCGGATTTGTCATCGCAGCCAGTCCTCCCGCGCCAGCAAAAACCCGCATTGCCCCGATTGGGCGTCTTCTCCATAATCTCCGCCACATTGGTCCGCTGCCCGCAGGCGAACGTTGGCCAGTTTGTTGGCCGCAAGCGATCCGCGGCGGCCGCTTTTGCGTACAGAGAAAAACAGACACCGGGCGCGCGCATCGCGCCGCCAATCAACCGTTAAGGGAATGGATCCATGCAGCGCTCGCTGTCCATCGCACTGACACTCTTGTTTCTCGCCGCGCCCGCTGTCGCGCAGAACGCGCCGGCCGGTCGCGCCGCCGCGCCGCGGCAATCGATTCGCAAGGCCGCGCCGCCACGCGCCGGGGGACAACCGGCCGCCGCAACCGCCGCGGCCCCCGCAGGCAACTCAGGGCTGCGCGACCAGAAGGAGAAGGTCAGCTACAGTCTCGGCCTCGACATCGGCCGCACGCTCAAGATGCAGGCCATCGATGTCGACATGAACATCATCATGCAGGGCTGCCAAGATGGTCTCACCGGCGCGCAGCCGCTGTTGACCGACGAGCAGATTCAAGAAGTGATGCAGACCTTGCAGCAAGAGATCATGGCCCGCGAACAGCAAAAGATGCAAGCCGCCAGCGGCCAAAATGAGGATGAAGGGTCCAAATTCCTGGAGGCCAACAAGAAGGCCAAGGGCGTGGTGACGCTACCCAGCGGACTGCAATACAAGGTGGTCAAGATGGGCAGCGGCCCCAAACCCAAAGCCACCGACACCGTAAAAACGCACTACAAAGGGACGCTGATCAGCGGCACGGAGTTCGATAGCTCGTACAAGCGCGGCGAACCGGCCGTGTTTCCGGTCAACCAGGTCATCCCCGGCTGGACCGAGGCCCTGCAACTCATGCCGGTCGGCTCGAAGTGGGAATTGTATGTGCCCGCCAAGCTGGCCTACGGCGAGCGCGGCGCAGGGCAGGAGATTGGCCCCAACTCGACTTTGATTTTCGAGGTGGAACTACTGGGCATCGAAGCGCCGCAGTAAGCGCGACGCCCGCGACACGATTGCCAGTGAATAGCCACAGCCCGCTCGGCAACGAGCGGGCTTTCTTTATGGAGGGTAATTGCCTCACTGCATATCCCGTGGCGAGTCGGTCCACACGCGTTCAACTCGCATCTCAGGAAACAGTGCTCGCATTCTCCGCAACTCTTTATCGGAGGAGGATGGCGACAGAACTAAGCCCGCCTCGCGCGGCGAAACTTCCATAAACAGCCGTAGCGACCATGGTGGCTTAGGCCACTGCACATGAAAAACCGGCCCCGTGTACGAGACGAGGCCAACCTCGCCTTCGTCAAGCGCTCGGTGTCTCTGCCGAATCCAATTCAGATTCCACGTAACCCAACCAAACAGCAGACTTAGTGCCGTCAACAGGACGAACAGCGACCGAAGTGAACAACGCATTCGTCGGCGGATTCGAATGATTCGGGACGCTCGTTGCGGTTTGGTGTCCACGCCCACATTCTAATCCGCCCCGCGCCCCGCCTCACTCGTTGATATACGTCTCCAAGAACCGGGCGAGGCGGTGGAAGTCGCTGCCGGGCTTCACGTAGCGCACCACCGTGACCAGCGTTTGCGGGTCGACGAGTTGATCGAAGCCGACGTAGCTCAGTTCCAGTTGCCCGTGGACCGAGATCATCACGCCGTCGAGTTGCTTCTCGATCAGCGCGCGGTAGGCGCCCACGCCAAGTTGACTGCCGAGCAGCACATCGTAAGAGTGCGGCCGGGCGCAGCGCGCTTCGTATCCCAGTTGCACGCCGGTCACTTTGCGGCTGCGACCGGTCTGCCGCTTGTACTCCTCGGTGATCAGCCGCGAAAAAATCTTGTTAAGGTTGACCTTGGAGATCGAGATATGCCCGTGTTCGTCGCGGCCAATGCCTTCCAGGTAGCTCATCGGCAGAAATTCGGCCAGTCCCTCGGCCATGATCAACACGCCAAACTCCTTGCGCTCCACTTCCTCGCGGGTGCGCATGGTGGCCACGATCCGCTTGACCACCAGATCGACATTCATCACCTGGCGCGTGTGGGTCTGACCGTCGGCGTCGGTGGTTGCCTCTTCGCCGAGATACTTGCCGTTGATGTCTTCGACGCTGATCACCAGGCTTGCCTCGCCGGCGATCGAGGCGCCGTACGCCAGCCAGCCGGCGCTGCGCCCCATCGTTTCGGCGAGAAAGTAGGTGCGGTTGGCCTCGGCGTCGGCGAGCAGGTTGCGAATCTCTTCCGCCAACGTCTCGACCGCCGTGAAGTAACCAAAGGTGAAGTCGATGCCCATGTAGTCGTTGTCGATCGTCTTCGGCACATGCACCACCGGGATGCGCTGTTCGCCGGCCGGCAGATAATCTTGCATGCGCTGAAACTTGTTGGCGGTCTTCAGCGTGTCGTCGCCGCCGATGGAAATGAGCGCGTCGACGCCGATCGAGCGCAGCGCCGCATGCACCGTGCGCAGCGGAGCGGTGCGCTCGGGGTCTTTGAGGTGATCGGGTTGCGAGACGTTCTTGCCGGGGTTGGTGCGCGCGGTGCCGATCATGATGCCTTGCGTGTTGCGCGTGCGGCGCAGCGCGCGGTGATCGAGCGGGATGTAGTCGCGCCCTTCGACCAACGGCCGGTCGGGGCCAAACTCGACCAGTTGCGAGTAGCCATACAGCACGCCGACCACTTGAATGTCGTTGCGCAGAAAGCTGGCGGCGGCGGTCGAGATCACGGCGTTGGCCGCCGGGGCCGGACCGCCGGCGAACAAAATCGCCACCTTGCGAATGTTGGATTGGATGTGCGGGGGACGTGCAAGCGTTTCGCTCATGGCGCGAATGATCCTCTGTCGGTGCGCGGCGAGCGTGACCCGCTCGTTGGCCGACAATATACGCCTTTTGTCGTCGCCGCGGCAGGGCGTGGGCCCTCCGCGCGGCGCGGCGAACGCGCCGGGAAAGACTATTCGGCCGGCGGAGTCGGCAAGGGAGAAGGTGTCTCGGGCGCCGGCGGCGACTCGCCATTGGCGGCGGCCGAGCGGCCGATCAGGCGGTTAAACGTCTGCCGGTCGATGTTCTCGTGCTCCAACAACTCCTGGCTCACCGACTCCAGTTGATCGCGATGGTCGGTCAGGATTTGCTTTGCCTGGTGGTAGGCGTCGTCGAGCAGCTTTTTCACTTCGGCGTCGACATCGCGGGCAGTGTGCTCGCTGAAGTCGCGCTGCAGTTCGCCATCCATGCCGCCGCTCAAGAACGGGTGTTGACGGTGACCAATATGCACCAACCCCACCGAGGGGCTCATGCCGTAGATGCAAACCATGCGGCGCGCCATGGCAGTGGCGCGGTCAAGATCGTTCTCGGCGCCGGTGCTCACGTCGCCAAACACCACCTCCTCAGCGGCGCGGCCGCCCAGCAGCCCCTTGATACGATCGATCAGATCGGCCCGCGTGAGCAAGAACTGCTCTTCCTCCGGCAGGTGCAGGGTGTAGCCGAGCGCGGCGCGGCCGCGCGGCACAATGCTGATTTTGTGGACTGGATCGGAGTGTTCGCTGTAGGCGGCCACCAGGGCGTGCCCCACCTCGTGATAGGCCACGCGGCGGCGCTCGGCCTCGATCAGCTTGCGGCTCTTGCGCTCAGGCCCGGCGATCACCTTTTCGACCGCTTCTTCCAGATCGTGTTGGGTGATTTCCTTGGCGCCGCGGCGCGCGGCGAGCAGGGCGGCCTCGTTGAGCGCGTTGGCCAGATCGGCGCCAGAGAAGCCCGGCGTGTGCTGGGCCACGCTGCGCAGATCGACTTCGGCGGCCAACGGCTTTTCGCGCGAGTGGACCTTGAGAATCGCCACGCGGCCGTCGATGTCTGGCGCGTCGACCACGACCTGGCGATCGAAGCGGCCGGGGCGCAGCAGGGCGCGGTCGAGCACGTCGGGCCGGTTGGTGGCCGCCAGAATGATGATCCCGACATTCGGGGCGAAGCCATCCATCTCGACGAGCAATTGGTTCAAGGTTTGTTCGCGTTCGTCGTTGACTGCGCCGATATGCACCCCGCGTTGGCGGCCGATCGCGTCGAGCTCGTCGATGAAGATGATGCAAGGCGCGGTGGCCTTGGCCTGCTCGAACAGATCGCGCACCCGCGAGGCGCCAACGCCCACGAACATCTCGACAAAGTCGCTGCCAGACAGCGAAAAGAACGGCGCCTTCGCCTCGCCCGCCACGGCCCGCGCTAGCAGCGTCTTGCCGGTGCCCGGCGGCCCGACCAGCAGCACGCCCTTGGGGATCTTGGCGCCCAGCGCCTCGTAGCGCTGCGGGTTCTTGAGGAAGTCGACGACTTCTTGCAATTCGTACTTGGCCTCGTCGCAGCCGGCGACATCGGCAAAGGTGACGCCGGTGTGCTTGTCGGCCATCAGCTTGGCGCGGCTCTTGCCAAAGCTCATCACCGCTTGTCCAGCGGCGCCCAGACGGCGCGAGATGAACACCCACAGCAAGATCAATAGCGCCAGCGGCAATACCCAAGAGAGGATAATCGTGGCCATCAGGCTGGGCCGCTCGCCGCGATACTTCGGCACTTTGGCCTCAAGGTCGCGCACCAGGTCGTCGTCGGGATCGACTCGAATCGTGCGGAAGTGGAACGTCGTCGGGCCGACCGGTGCGGTGGGGAGCGCCTTGTTGATCTTGAGCGGTTTGCGCTTGGCGCCGACGGCGGGCTCGCTCTTCTTGTCCGCGCTTTGAGAGTCCGCAGTCTTGGAATCGCTCTTGGCGGGGATCGACTTCGCTGGGGTCGATTTCGGTTTCGCCTTAAGCTCGATGATCCCTTGGATTTCCTCGGTGCGGACGGTGGCCTCTTTCACCTCGCCCGCGGCCATGTGACTTTTGAATTCGCTGTAGTCAATGGTGCGAATCGCGAAGCTGTCGGCGGCCTCCTGCCACAACAGCAAGAGCATCAGTCCCACCAGCGCATAAGGGATCAGATAGCGCCATTGCTCGCGCCATTTGAAGCCGCCATTGGAATCCTTCTTTTTTTCGTTCGCGGGGTCAGGCACCAAGGCCTCCTCTGGCTAAACACGTCGGGCGGAAGACCACGCTTCCGCCCGTGGCCCCCGCTAGGGCGGGGATGCAATCGATCTGTGGGCGTACCATACCGCAGCGTGGGCCGCCGGCCTATCGCGCGGATATGGTGGTTAATTCTAGCAGCGCGGGGAAGGTTTCGCGGGGCCCCGCGCAAATCGCCACAGGCGATTCGCTAACCATCGCCAAATCGGTCGCAATGATGCGCGCCGTGGCCGCGCGGGCCCGCTAATCATCACCAAAGTCCGCGGCGAACGCCTTGGGGTTCAGGTCTTCGCCGGTGGCGTGTTTGGTCAGCGCGTTCCAATCAAGAGTCCGGCCTGGCGCGAAGACGCGTGCCTTCATGAACTCGCCCACTTGCGGATTATCGACATAAATGGCCGTGGCCGGCTGAGCGCCGCCCAGCACCTGGCGGGCGATCGCCGCATGCACCTGCGAGGCGAACAACTGCCCCAGCATGTAGTTGTGGTAGTAGGCCGGCGCGCTGACGATGTGAATCTTGCTGGCATAGTCGGGCTCGTTGCGCCCCGCCACCGGACGGACACCTTGATACTTCTCGACCAGCTTCCACCACAGCGCGTTCAGATCTTGAGTTGGATCCTCGTACAGCCCCTTTTCAAAGCGGAACATCACCTGACACCAGCGCGAGAAAATAAGCAGTTGATTGCGCCGCATCGCCGCGCCGGTCTTGTTGAACTCGGTGGGGTCGGGCGTCTTTACCCCCATGGCGGCCAACCAATCGGCGCTCTTGGAAAAGCGCTCGAACATCATGGCCACACCTTCGGTGCATAAGATGTGCGCATCGGTCCGCAGCACATAGGGGAGCTCGCGCGGAATGTTCTTGCTGCTATAGACCGAGTGCCCCATCTCGTGCAGCGTGGTGGCCATCCACTTCTCGTTCGGCACGATGTTGCACAGCACGCGCACATCTCCCTCGCGGTCGATGTCGGTGCAGAAGGCGTGCGGGCTTTTGCCGGGCTTTTCGAACAGATCGCTGCGGGCGATCACGTCGTCGATCGGCAAGCCGATGCCATCGTAAAAGTCGCGGGTCAGCTTGACGATGTCCACGTCCTTGTACACCGCGTCCAAGTCCCCTTTGAAAACGGCGGGAGACTCCTGAAAGAACGGGTCGTGATAGTGCCACGGCTGTAGCTCGTCGACCTCGATGCCGTAGCTGGCGGCCAGCCGCCGGTCGATCTCCCCTTTAGCGGCCTCAAATGGCGCGCGGGTCAGTTCGTCCAGTTCGTCGAACAGGGCCAGCATCTTGGCCTGATCTTGCTCGGCCAGATAAAGCTGCATCACGTGATAGTTCTTGAAGCCCAGCTTGTGCGCCGCTTCATTGCGCAGTCGCACCAACTCGGCCAGGTCGGCGGCCACCACGCCCCCCACTTTCTTGCTCGCCTCCCAATACGCCCGACGGCGCGCCGAGTCTTTGGAGCTGGAGAGCACCTGCCGCACCTCGTTGTCGGTCTTCTCCGTGCCATCGACCTGCGGACGAAAGACGTTGAACGCCTGTTCCACCGCGTTCGACTTGGCGATGATCTGCTTGAGCAAATCGGGATCGACCTGCTTGGCCAGATATTGCAGATATAAAACGACGATCTGCCGCTGGAGAATCGGGTCGGCGATCTGCTCGCGCCCCTCGTGCAGCGCCTTGAGCTCGGCGAAGCGCTCCGGGTCGGCCAGCGCCACGTCGAGCTGGGTTTCCAGCGTCTGCTTGCGCTCGAACGCGCTGCTCTCGCCCGTGGTGTTGGCCAGCCACCAGCTTTTGGAAACCTCGATCTCCAGCGGCCGGATTTTTTGCTCATGCTCGGCGACGAAGCGGGCGGCCCGTTCCGCCAGATCGGCGTCCGCCGCCAACGCAGGGGAGGCGCACAACATGCAAAGGGTCGTCCCAGTGGTTAGCAATAAGGCGCGGGTTAAGCGCATGTCTTCTCCTGTCCAAGGATGGCTCATGGTACGCGGGGGCGCGTCACAATCGTACCGCAGCATCCCACGAGAGGCCAATCGCCGCCGCGCCGCCGGGTGGGGACAAACAGCAAAACGACTCCGCGCCATGGCGCAAGACCAAAGGTATAATGCGACGGACCGTTCCACGATCTGGTCTCAACTCACAGACGAGTCCTGCCAGCATGTTTCGCAAGATACTACTGCCGCTCGACCTCGATCCCAAGCACCACCGAGCAGTCGATACCGCCATCGCGCTCGCCAAGCACGCCGATGGCGAGGTGACGCTGTTGCACGTGATCGAGTCGATTGAAGGGTTGGAAGCCGAGGAGGACAAGGACTTTTACGAGCAGCTCGAAGCGGCCTCGCGCGATGTGCTCAAAAAGTTTCACGAGCAGCTCGAACACGCGGGCGTCCGCGCCCACTGGGAAATCTGCTACGGCAAGCACTCGGCCGAAATCTTGCGGCACATCGGCGAGCACGAGATCGACCTGATCGTGCTGACGTCGCCTCGCTACGACCCCGACCATCCGCAAGCCGCCGCCGCCAGTCTGAGCTGGAAGCTCGGCGTGGTCTCGCCCTGCACGGTGCTCTTGATCAAAAACGCCGAGTGATGGTCTGACCAAATTGTTCAGCGCGCTGCGACTGCGCTAAATTACGCCGCGAGTTTGCGGCGCTCCGTCGCGATGCCGCGTGTTCGCGACGGCGCCCGATGCGCGCCGTCGATCCGCAAGATCATTCGCTGTTGGTCGGCCTCGGGCGGCTGGTTGGTGTTCATAGTGGCCACCACCACCGAACGCGCCATGCGCAGTCTTTGGCCGTGGCGTCGGTGGCCAAAGATCTCCAGTAGCCCGCAGATGCGCCCCAGTACGGTAGCTGGGGCGGCGCCGCGCACGATGCCGCGCACTGTTTCGAGCGTCCATAGCGCCCCATGCCGCACGAGCGAACCCACGCCTCCCACGACCACCTGCCGGCGCCAGAAGAAGCGTTCGGCCTCTAGCGCCTGGCGGAAGCGGCGCACTGCGGCCTGCGGCTTGCGCGGCGCGCGCACCTGGCACAGCGGCTCGCTCACCGCGCGATAGCCGGTGTACTTGAGGCGAAACGCCAGATCGACGTCGGCCAACTGGTCGCCCACCGCTACAGCCAGGCCTCCGACGCGCTCTACGGCCGTACGGCGATAGAAGCCTGCCCAATGCGTGGGACCGATCGCCGGCGCGGGCGCCTCGGCAATGACGCTCGCCGACAATCCGGCGCCCGCCAGGCCGCGCTGCCCACTGGCGCGATACACGACCCCCGCCGCCAGCACGCGCGTGGGATCGGCCGCGTCGAGCACCAGCGGCGTGACCGCCGCCACGCGCGGATCGTCGAAGTGGCGCAGCACCGCTGCCGTCCAGCCTTCGCTCACCTGCGCGCCAGGGCTGAGCACATGCGCAATCGTGGCATGCGCCGCCACCAGGCCGGCGTTGACGCTCTCGGCCCAGCCGGCGCCTTGTCGCGCCTCGACAAAACGCACCTCGTCCGCCAGCGCGTACGGGTCTGCGTAGGGCGCGCTGAGCACCACGATCACTTCGCTGTGCGGCGGACGATTCGCCAGCACCGCCACCAGCGTCGACTCGAGTTCTTCAATCTGATTCAGAGCGGGGATAATAATCGACAGGCGGACCACCGGACACCTTCCTTGGTTAGCCCGAGGGAACGTTACGCTCGGCGACTGCACGGCGCAGGCGAGCAGAGCACGCGACACTGGCGCGGGGCGGAGCGAGTCATGCGTAGCGGCACGACTGGCGGCTTGAGTATTGAAGCATCCATGCGAACAGCCGTTGGGGCTGGGGCGCCGTCGCGGCGCCGCCGGCTTGCGACTTCCCGTGCAAGCGAGTCTTGTTTTAGTGTCGGTCCGAGCAGTCTGCGAGATTTATGAGAAATCGCCAGGAGGCGTTTTCTAGCTATTCTGCGGGTCGGCGCCAGAGTGGGGAAGCGAGTTTGCCGATGAGGCAAGACCGACCGCCTTGCCGAGCGCCTCGACAAAGAAAAAGTCTCCCCAGATCACCGACTCGTCCACTCCCAGGCCCTTGCCGGTATGGTAGACGCCATGCAGCAGCATCCCTTCCCAGCCGGGCGTTTGATCGGCCAGAAATTTTGGACCGCATAAAGCGTCGAGCAGTTGGAGCGCTGCCTCGCGCCAGCGGTCTTCGCCCGATAGCTGCGCCAGATCGAACAGTCCGCTGGCCGCGATGGCCGCGGCGGAACTGTCTTTTTGCGCGCCCCACGGCGGCGGCGCGGTCGGGTCGGCGTCGAAGTCCCAATGCGGCACGCCGTCCGCGGGCAAGTGTTCGACAAAATACGCGGCGTTGCGCCGCGAGACTTCCAAAAACTCTGGCAACTCGGTGTAGCGATACACGGTGGCGAAGCCGTATAGCGACCACGCCAACCCGCGCGCCCAAGCGCTCTCGGCGCGCAGGCCTTGCTGCGTCGATTGCCGCAGGAATTGACCCGTCTCCAAGTCAAAGATCCCTTCGTGCGCGGTGGAGCCATCAGCGCGCACCAGATAACGCGCCGTCGTGCGGCAGTGCGCCAGAGCGATCTCGCGCAGCCGCACGTCGCCCGTGACGCGAGCGGCGTGCAGAATGATCGGCACGTTCATCATGATATCGATGAACAGCGACTCGGGGGCGAGAAACGACCGCAGGAATTGACCGCGCTCATTAAATCGCATCGCCAGCGTGCGCCCCGCCTGCACGATCACCGCTTCGAGTCGCCGATCGCCGCTGACGCATTGCCACGGCCAATAAGAATTGAGAAAGACAAAGCCCAGATCGTGGACTTCGCGATCGTGCTGCCGCGGTTCAAGCGCCGCGGAATAGACTTCCGCCTGCTGCCGCCACCAAGGGTCGCCGGTGTAGGCGTATAGCTTCCACAAGAGTCCGGCAAAGAAGCCGTCGGTCCATTGCGTCCACGCCTCCTGACCGTGGCGCCAGCGCCCCTGCCGAGTGTACATCGGATAAAAGCCGGGCTCGCGCTCCACCACGGCGCGCGTTTGCCGCGCGGCGAAGTCGAGCGCCCGTCGATAGACCGCGTCGCGCGCGGCGCTGAGAGCCATCATCTGCGCGTCAAGCTGTGAAGTGTGATTTGATCTAGTCAAGCCGCGCGGACAAGATAGGTTGGCTACTGTTGATTGAACGCCACCAGACATGCCAGCGCGATGCACGTCGTACTTTATCAGCCCGAGATTCCGCACAACACCGGCAGCGTGGGTCGCACCTGCGTGGCGGTCGGCGCCAAGCTGTGGCTGGTGCGTCCGCTGGGGTTTCGATTGGACGACTATTACCTGCGCCGCGCCGGACTCGATTATTGGGAGTACCTCGACTGGGAGGTGGTCGACGACTGGGGCCAACTCCGTCAAAAGTTGCCACAGCGACCTTGGCTCTTCACCAAGCGCGCGACCGGCAGCTATGCCGACGCGCGCTATGAGTCAGACGACGTGCTAATCTTTGGCTGCGAATCGGCGGGCTTGCCAGCGGCGATTTTGGACGAGTTCGCCGACCGCCAACTGCGGATACCGATCCGGCCCGAGGCCAGAAGCCTCAACCTGTCGAACAGCGTGGCGATCGCGCTCTTCGAGGCGCAGCGGCAGCTAATCAGCGCGCGGTAGCGCGCTGCGAGTCCTTACGCTACGCGCGGCGGGATGGCTTCGTTTGCTGACGCAGGTGGTTGTCCCACGGCACACCGCTATCAATGAGTCGGACGGCGTCTTGAATCAGGTTCTCGATCACCGCCAGATCAACATCGACCAGCTTGCGGAAGGTGACGCAGCACTTGCCGATCTTGGCTTTGGGAAGCCGCGGCTTGTAGGTTTCCGCCAGGTATTTCTCCTCGACCGTGACGCACATCACATACAGCGAGATGTACTGCTTGCGCGACGAGAGGCCGAGCCAGAACGTGTCGCCTTCGCGACCGCTGGCGTAGCGAAAGTGGAACGGCCCGTAGCCGATGCCATTCTTGTCGCCGATGGGCTTCAGCCGCGGCGCCTGGGCGCGGATCAGCCGGTGCAAGGTCGTTAGCTCGCCGCGGCGCGGCTCGGCCAACTCGCGGAGGTACGCGGCCGGCGTGATGGTTTTGGATGCGACGGCAGCCGATTTTTTGGCTGTGGTGGTGGCCATGACAGTCGCCCAAGGTGATGGGGAGTGCTCGACCATGGCCATGATTCTAGCACGCCGACGGGGGAGGCATTACGACCGGCCAATGCCGCGGATTTTTGTATCGCCGGATCGGGGACGCCAGGCCAGCGCCCCGGTTGACTTTGCGGGTCAATTGTCGCAAAGTTGAACCAGCTTCGACACTTGCGAGAGTGGCGGAATTGGCAGACGCGCTGGACTTAGGATCCAGTACCGAAAGGTGTGTGGGTTCAAATCCCTCCTCTCGCACTCGCTGGTGAATATTGCGAACGGCTCGTGGGCCCGTTCGTCGATCTAGGAATGCCTGATCGATTCGGCAGGAATCGTCAGAGCCAATTTGCCGTCGTCCTGGTTCCGCGCACCGCCTATTCCCGCCTCGCCCTGGCGGCGTAATCCGCATGGGGGGAGACGTAGCAGCCGCAGGCCGCGGCGATGAGGACTCGGCCTGCCGCGCAATCACGGCTCATCGGCGTGTGCCTCACCGGGCGATCCTCCCCGCGCCACCGATTCCTAACCTCGCGCCGCGCCCCCAATCAACGGTCGCAGCACGTCGTGCGAGATGCGCAGGCTCAACTTGCGCCGCGAAAGCTCATGCCGAAACGCGTCGTCTTCCACTTCCACCGACACCGTCCCCTGATAGCCCACGTCGGTCAGCGCCGAGATCCAGGCGTTCCAGTTCACATCGCCCAGCCCCGGCAGTTTCGGCACCTCCCAGCCAATGGCGAAGGCGCCCTTGGCGTTCAGCGCCTTGCGGTCGATCTTCAAATCCTTGGCGTGCGTGTGAAACAGCTTGTCGCGAAACTCGTACATCGGCTCGATGTAGTCCATCATCTGCAGGATGAAATGCGACGGATCGAAGTTCAGCCCAAAATGGGCCGATGGAATCGCCGCGAACATCCGCCGCCAAATCTCGGGCGACCGCGCCATGTTCTTGCCCCCTGGCCACTCGTTCTGGCCGAAGTACATGGGGCAGTTCTCGATGCCGATCCGCACGTCGCGTTCCTCGGCATGCCGGATGATCGCCGGCCACACCCGTTGAAAGCGCTCGAAGTTATGTTCCAGGTCGCGCGTGTGGTCGTTGCCGATGAACGTGTTCACGTTCTTTAGCCCCAACAAACGCGCCGCGTCGATCACCTGCAACAGGTGCGCTATAGCGGTCTCTGCCTCCTGTGGATTATTCGACATTGGGTTGGGATAATACCCCAAGCCAGAGATGCCCACGCCATGCCGGTCGCACAAGGCGTTCACGTCGTCGGCCTGGGCCTGGGTGAAGCCGGCGACGTCGATATGCGTGACTCCCGCGAAGCGGCGATCGGCGGGCCCCATCGGCCAGCACATCACCTCCACGTTGTCGTAGTCCTCGGCCGCGGCAAAGGCCAACACCTCGTTCAGCGACAACTCCGGCAAGATCGCCGTCACAAAACCCAGCTTCATCGCGCCTCCTCGATCAGTGAATCAAGTGCTTGTTAATCGTATGCCGCTCACACATGGTCGATCTCGCAGACGCGATCGGCCGCCGCCAGACACGCCTCATCCAATACCACCGACTTGTCCAGCGGCTTGAACATGGTGATCTCTTGCGGCCGCGCCGCCACGTAAAAATATTCCGTGGTGTCGTAATCGCGCGGCAACCAACCCTCCACCCGCGCTAGCCCAAGCTGCTGCGCCCTGTCAAAAATCAGTTCATACATGGCTCGGCGTAGATGCGTCGCGTCGTCCCGCACGCCCAGGTCGCGGATCAACAACAGATTCGGCCGCAGCGCCACCTGCAAATATCCCACCGCCTCGCCACCGTCCATGAGCAACAGGCATTGATCGCTCGGGTAGCGCTGGGTCAACTGTCGGGCGTACTCTCGCGTGCGAACAAAATAGAGCGGCGATTCGCGACAGAGCGTGGCGTGCAACTCCTGCATTACCGGCAGATACTCGGCGACTGTCGCCGGTTGCAGCTTCAAGTTCCGCAATACGACCGCCACTTGAGGCGGCGTTTCGGCCCCCGCGCGATGCGCCGGACAGGCCCGGTAACCCATCTGGGCGTAATAGGGCACGCCCACATCGCTGAACAGCACGCTCAGCCGCGCGCCGGCGGCGCGCTCCTCACGCTCGACAAATTCGATCAACCTCGGCGCGAAGCCGCGTCCGCGATGACTCGACAGCGTATGCACCGACGCGATGGCAATGCCCGGCGTCGCCGCGCCCCGCACGCTGAATAGCGTCGGATGGCAACCCAGCCCGGTTACCACGTGCCCTTCGCACAGCCCCACATACCAGCGCGCCCGCTGGTGCATGGCCGATGTCATCCGCCGCTCGACATGCGCGTCCAGCGGCATCCCCATCGACCATACATCGTGGCAGTTGGCGTGCGCCGCCCGCTGCTCGTCGTTGCTGGCCAGTCGCAATTCCAATTCGCTGTTCACGCTCACGGTTGCCCCGCCTGCTGTTGTTGCGGATGCCCGCCATGCGCGCCGCCGCTCAAATTCAGTCCCACCACGCCGGCAATAATCAGCGCCAGGCAAAACACCTTGCTGGCGGTGACCGCCTCGCCGAACCACGCCATGCCCACCAGCGCGATCAGCGCGGTCCCCAGGCCTGCCCACACGGCGTACGCCACGCTCACATCGAGCGCCTTGAGCGCCATGGTCAGCGCGGCCAGGCTCAACAGATAAAACACGAACATCGCCGCCGATGGCGCCCACCGCGTGAACCCCTCCGACAGCTTCATCGACGTGGTCCCCGCCACCTCCAGCACAATGGCCGCGATCAAAAACAACCAGGGCATCGTTTGCTCCCAAAGGCCGAACTATTCGCTCGGCCATCAAGATACCGTATCGCGCCGCGCTCGCGATATGCCCGGCCGTGTATGCGCCGTGTCACGATCCGGCGCGCGCCCCCGGCAGCACTAACGCGTTGAAGCGATCCACCGGTTCCCCCGCCGCCCAGGCGATGCCGCGCAGCAGCACGATGCGAAACAACGGATCGTCGAACGTCTTGGAATAGTGCCCCAAGATCGAGACAAACGCCCGTCCGCGACCGCGCTCGGCGGCCCAGAACAACGGCTGTTCGGTGCCATCTTCCACGCCGCTGGCCAGCACGCGCACCGCGTTGCCGCTGCGCGCCAGTCCCCAATACGATTCGTCATGAAATCGCGCCACCCTCAGATTACGCGTGATGGGATGGCCCGGCGCAAAGCGCAGTTCCAGCGCCCCGTGCCGAAACTTCGATTCCCCGGCCTGCCACGCCAGCCCCACCCGCTCCGCCAGCCCCGCGGGATCGGCGCCTCCGTCGACCGCGTAGTGAATCAACGCCAGTCCACCGCCACGGGCAAGAAACGCGTCGACGTCCGCCGCGCGATCGGTCTGCCAACCTCCGTGTTGATACAGCACCAGCACATCGGCGCTTGCCAACTGCTCGGCGCTGGGCCACTGCCATGCCGTTTCGACCGTCGTCTCGGCGGCGGCTGACAACAACTCGGCCCAGCACTTTTGCCACGCCGGATAATCGTGCTCTCCCGGACCGTGATCCTTCGGTCCCGCCACCAGCACGATGCGCAGTGGTCGCGTTCGCTCCGGTGGCGCCGGCGCGCCAGCCAGCGCCGCCGCAATCTCTTGCCGGCTGCGCGCCACGCCGGGCGAGGCGTCGTCGCGCGGCATGTGCGGCGGCTCCGTCAATAAATAGGTCAATAGGTCCTTGATGCGCTCCGCGCCAAGTTGCTTCGGCAAACCCTCGGGCATGATCGAGCGCGTGGCGGCCGCCATCGACTCGATCGCGTCGCGCGGCGTCTCGGTCACGCGCCCCTCGGCGTCTCCAAACAGCAGCGTGTCTCCCTGCGTACGCACCGGGCCGGTCAGCACTCGGCCATCCTTCAGTTCCGCCACGTAGCTGATGTAGTCCGGATTGATCGCGAAGCTCGGATTGGTGATGTCGCGCAGCACCGACGCGTAATCGCGGTGCATCAGATTCGACAGGTCGGGCCCGACTCGCCCTCCTTCTCCATGCAGCGCGTGACACTTGGCGCATCCCGCGTCGGCGCCAAAGAAGACCTTTCGACCGCGGGCCCAACTTCCGCCGGCTAACTCGGGCGGCAGTTCTTTGGTCTGCGTGTCCTGCTCCTTGCCAGCGGAACGTGCCCACGGCAAAAAGAACCTTTGCAGCGGCAGCGCTCTGGGCCGCGCGTCTTCACTGGTTCGCCACGTTAGCTCCAAATTCGGCGCCGCGCCGCCGGTGGACATGGTCACTTCCAGAGCCGTCCACTCGCCGCGCGCCGGCGCGACCTTCAACTCCGCGCGCTGCTGCCCCTTGTCGTCGGCCGCGCTCGCTGTCATCTGCTCACCGAGCAAAACTTCAAACGGCGCCGACGCCACCAGTTCAATTGTCACCTGCTCGGCCGGCCACTCGTAGTCGATCGTCGAACCCGGCTGTACTGCCGGACGCAACATGTCGGTCAGATCGAGTTGCGTTGTCAATCGCAGTGTCCCCTGTTGTGTCAACAACGGCCACAGCGCGTCGTGCGCCGCGCTGCCGGCGACCAGCGCGCGGCTCACCGCCAGATCTAAATGTGGCAACCAGCCGCTCCAGGTGGCGCCCGCGTCGGCGCCGCTCCAATGGACGCTCGTCCCGCCGAGGTCGTAATCGAGATCGATCGCCGCGTGCTGTTTTAGCTCCCCTGCGGAGAACTCCGTTGGCCGCCCCATTCCCGGCAGTTCCAGCGCGTAGTGCGCCGCCCGCTCGTGCCGCGCTGTTCCCAGCAAGAGCGCGCGGCCGTCGGGCGTCACCTGCGCCGAGGCCACCGCCAGCGGAAACCGCCCGGCTCGCATCTGCCGGTACACCACCTCGTAGCCGGGCCGCAGCGTCTCAAAGCGATCCGCCGCCCGCACATGCTCGCCATACGTGATTCGCGCCGCGCCAGCCAAGCCCGCCAAACGCGCCGGATCGAGCGGGCGGTCAAACGCCACGCACACCTCATGCGGACTGGTCGGCCAAATCGCCACCGGCTGCGGATGCTCGTCGCCGTTGTAATGCGCCTGGTACAACTTGCCCGCGCCGCTGGGTCCGCTTCCCCAGTCTGGCCCGCCGCTATGCGTGGCAATCAGCAG
The DNA here is from genome assembly GCA_019694455.1 of Pirellulales bacterium. NCBI lineage: Bacteria > Pseudomonadati > Planctomycetota > Planctomycetia > Pirellulales > Pirellulales bacterium. The sequence continues at coordinate 50,547 of JAIBBY010000006.1, read as the reverse complement.
GTCGCCGCGCGGCGACACGCAGGCGTCGACCGTCAATTCCGCAAGACACGCCAGCAATTGATTTCCCGCCACGTAGCCAGCGCTGGTCTTCACGAGCTTGGTGCGATACAACTTGCCGCGCGAGTAGGCCGCCACCAGCGCGTCGCCGCGCCAGTTTGCCGGACCAAACTGTGCGTCTCCAACCTGGTTGAAAGTCAGCCCGCACGTCGATTGATGTTGTGGTCCATAGTTGTACACGCTTGGCTCGTCGATCACCCTCGGCAGATGCTTGGGATGCCGCGGCGGAAAGCCATAGTGTCGCCCGCGTTCGACGTGCAACAGTTCGTCGAATGGGTTGCCATTGGGGAGCCAGGTGGCTCCTTCCTGATCGGTGCAGAACAGGTCCCCCGCCTCGTTGAACGCCATACCGATCGGAAAGCGAATTCCGGTCACCACCGTCTCGCGCGACGCAAGGTCGGGCGAGATCGCTTGTATCGTGCCGCGCTCGCTCCGCAAGTCGTAGCGCGACTGGCCTTGCGCGTCGATCAGGTACGCGTTGGTGTAGTCGGCGCAGCCCAAACCAAAATAGACCCGCCCCGCGTCGTCCACCGTCACCCCTACGGCGTCGACATTGGCCGTCGACTGTGGCCAACCCTCCGCCACCACCTGCTCCCGGTCAGCCCGATCGTCGCCATCGTCGTCGACAATCATCGACACCTTTCCCTTCGATGCGACAAACACGCTCCCCGCGTGCGGCGTGCCCTTAGGCGCGATCGCCATGCCAATCGCGCCCACCAGCTTGCCTTGACCATCCCAAAACAACTCCGCTCGATCCTCGATCCCGTCCCCATCGGTGTCGCTCAACAGGTGCAGCGCGCCGCCATACGTCAGCGCCAAGAGCTTGCCATCGTCGCGGTAGCGCAGGTTGTTCACATTCGGCAAATCAATCGGCAAGCGCCGCACGGAGAATCCGGGCAGCAACCACTGCACCGGCGGCGGGTCAGCCACCGACACCAGCGGCTCCCCCGGTCCCACGCGCCGCGGCACGGCGCCAGGCAGCGCCGCCGCCAGTCGCGCATGTTTCTTGCTTAGATACTCGCTGACGGCGCGCACTTCGCCGTCCGTTAGCGCGCGGTCGTAGATCAGCACCTCGGCAATGTCGCCGGGCAGAAAGCCAGCCGGCCGCTGTTGGCCGGCGCCATGTTGATAATACCGAGCGCCCACCGTCACTTCGTCCAGCGGCAGCGCGCCGGCGGTCCAAGGCCGCTCTCCCGCGGGCGCGCCATCGAACCAAAGGCGCACGCGCGCCGGTTCGGCCGCGACGACGGTCGTCAACGTATGCAGTTCTCCCAGCGGCCGTTCTCCGGTCAGCAAGTTGCGCCAGCCGCCAAAGCCGCGCCCCTCGACATTGATCGCCCTCCAATCCAGGCTGGGATCGGGCCCCAGGTCGATATTCAGCCCGCTCTCATAGTCGCGATCGCCATGTCGGTTCAGCGCCACAAAACCGCGAAAGCCTCCCGGGTTGTCATGCGGGGCGGCCACGACAAAAACAGCGCATTCCGCTAGTTCGCCCCCCAGTTGTTCTCGCCGCAGGCAGTCGTCTTCGCCGTCGAAGCGCACCACCCAATCGCTACCCACCCGTACCGTCTTGGGGCGCGCTGCGGCGAGCGCCTGCCGCACGTCGCGCCCATGCCCCGAGCCGTCGCGCCACCATTCCAGCTCCCCGCCATCCACCGGCGGCTTGTCCCCCGGCGCATTGCCTTCGGGCATCTTGTCCAGGCGGCTTGCGTCGAGCCACAGCGCCAACCCCGATTTGACTGGCAAATCGCCATCGGCCCACGGCGCCGCCGCGCGGCCACTGCCGCATAAAATGCTGCACAAGCCAATCAGCCAGACAATCGACCAGACGCCGCGCACCAGGTAGCTCCTTTCGCTTACGGCCATCTTCCCCGCCCAAATGCCGCTTCGCCATGCCGCAATTGGCTTTTTTCTTGCCCAATCGGCGCGCCGGCGGTACAACGCGCTTAGCCAATCACCTATTTGGGGACTTTGTCATGCGCACGCTCAGCTTCGCACTCGTGCTCCTGTTGGCAGCCACCTTGATCCCCTGCGCCACGGCCAAATCGCCCGCGCCCGTTGAGTCGCCCGGCCAGTCCAACGCCGCATCGGCGCGGCAAGAGGCGCAGCGCAACTGGCAGGCGGGCATGGTCGAAGTCGATGGCAAGTGGCTCACCATTGCCGAGGCCTGCGACCGCTTCACCAGTTCGCAAGATGTGCAGGAGTATTCTCGCCTGCGCGACGCCGCCCGATTGAACTTTGACGATCAATTGCGACTCGCCCGCTGGTGCCGCGATCACAACCTGCCCGAGTCGGCGGCGTTCCATTGGCGCATCGTCCTCCAGTCCAAGAAGGGCAACAAAGAAGCCCGCGAGGCGCTCGGCCTGCGCGAGTTTCACGGCATGCTGCTCACCAAAGAGCAGATCGCCCAGGTGAAGGCCGACGCCGAGGCCCGCAAAGACGCCGTCAAAGATTGGAAAGAACGCCTGATTGCGTTGCGCCGCAAATTGCATGGCCGCAAAGAGGCTGAGAGCGAGGCCGCGCGCCAAGAAATCGAAGCCATCGACGACCCGCTGGCCCTGGCGCCGCTAGAAGCGATCCTTTGCCCGCACAGCGAACCCGCCGCGCTGGCCGCCATCGCCGCCATCTCCAAGCAAGAATCGCCCGCCGCCACCGAGGCCCTGGTGCGCCAGGCCATCAACAATCCGTTCCCCGCGGCGCGTAAGGCGATTGCCGCCGCGCTCAAGGAGCGTTCGTTCTATGCCTGGGTTCCGCAGATGCTCAGCGTGATGCAGGCGCCGGTCGAGGTGTACGCCAGCGCTTCGCGCGATGTCGGCCCCAGCTTCGCCCTCACGCTGCACCGCCAAGGCCCCTTTTCCGAGGAGATCATCGGCTACAATCAACAAAATGTCGTCCGCGCCGCCGAGACCGTTTCACAAACCACAAAGGTGGTCCGCGACCGCGCGCAAGAAAACCTCAACTATCAATATAAGGGCCAATCCGGCCATCACCTGGCTGGTCCCGGATTAGACGCCACCAACTACCGGATGGCGCAACAGGTAATGGCCTCGGCCGCCGCGCACAACGAGCGCGCCGCCTACATCAATCAGCGCGTCGGCGAAACCCTGGCGGCCGTCACCGATCGCCCCGCCGACACCGACATGGAAAGCTGGTATCGCTGGTGGTACGACTACAACGACTACCCTTATCCGGTCGAAACTCCGCTGGTCACCGACATCTATCGCATGTCGACGCAGTCGCAGAGCACTAACACTTATTCGCTGCAAAACTCGCAGTTCGTGCCCCTGCCGCCGCGGCAGGTGCATTCCTGCTTCGTGGCTGGCACGCCGGTCATGACCTGGACCGGACTCAAGCCGATCGAAAGCGTCAGCCTGGGCGACTTCGTCCTCTCGCAAAGCGCCGAGACCGGCGAGCTCGGCTTCAAGCCCGTCATCGGCAAGACGCATGGCAACGATTCTCCCATGCTCAAGATCGTTGCCGGCGGCGTGGCCATGCACCCCACGCTCGGCCATGTCTTGTGGGTTGATGGCGTCGGCTGGCGGATGGCCAAACAACTCAAGATCGGCGACAAGCTGCACACGCCGCACGGCCCCGTGGTGATCGAATCGGTCGAAGAGTGGGCCCCCGCGCCCACGCACAACCTTGTTGTGCAAGACTTCAACACCTACTTTGTCACCGACCAGCAATTCCTGACGCACGACATCACGCTGCGCGATCATACCGAGAACGTGCTGCCCGGCGTCGCCCCCAAAGAACTGGCCGGCAAGTGACGCGGCCTATTTGCCCAACCGCAATTGCGTGAACTCGCGCACCCGCCCGGCGATGGCGGGCTCCACCGGCAACCGCTCCATGCTGCTCGCGCCGTAAAAGCCCACCACCCCCTCGGTGTGATCGAGAATGTGCTGCGCGTCGGCCGGCTCGGCGATCGGTCCGCCGTGGCACAGCACCAGCACGTCGCTCCGCTCGCGCTTCGCTGCGTCGCACATCGCCTGCACGCGCCGTGCCCCTTCTTCCAGCGTCACTGCCGTGCTGGCGCCAATCGAGCCTTTGGTCGTCAGCCCCAGGTGCGGAATCAAAATATCCGCCCCGGCCGCGGTCATCGCCCGCGCCTCGTCGGGGTTGAAGCAATACGGCGTGGTCAAAAGGCCCAACTCGCTGGCCGTGCGAATCATGTCCACTTCCAACCCAAAGCCCATGTCGGTCTCTTCCAGATTGGCGCGAAACACGCCGTCGATCAGTCCCACGGTCGGAAAGTTCTGCACCCCCGAAAATCCGGCTGCCATCACCTCCTTGAGAAACAGCGGCATCAGCCGAAACGGATCGGTGCCGCACACGCCCGCCAGCACCGGTGTCTGGCGCGCGACCGGAATCACCTCGCGCGCCATCTCCAGCACAATCGCGTTGGCGTCGCCATACGGCATCATGCCCGACAGCGAGCCGCGCCCCGCCATGCGGAAGCGTCCCGAGTTGTAGATCACCAGTAGATCAATGCCCCCCGCCTCCGACATCTTGGCGCTGATGCCGGTGCCGGCGCCGCCGCCAACAATCGGTTCGCCCCGCGCCACCTTCGCGCGGAGCCGTTCCAGGATCGCCTGCCGTTGAAAGAGCATCAGTTGGCTTTCTGTCTGGATGACTGCATCAGTTCGATCAAACGTCGCGCGGCCACCCCGGCAAACTCCGGGTCATTAATGTGCTGGTCAAGCTCCACGATTTCCACCCCGGCCGCCGTCTCGCGCAATCCCGACAGCAGCGCGCCGCGCGCCTCGGGGTCGTCGAACGCGGCCCCTGCCCGGTCAATCGCCGACACCCCCCGCCGCGGAAAGTAAATCGCCGCCGGCCCGGTCGCGGCCGCGAGCTTGGCTCCGATGTCGGCGCCGATTCGCCGGCACTCTTCCGCCGTCGTCCGCATCAGCGTCACTGCGGGATTGTGCTGATAAAACTTCCTGCCCCCAAATCGCGCCGGCACGCTCTCTGGCCCGTGAAAGTTCACCATGTCGGTGGCGCCGACCGACACCACCTGCGGCACGCCGCGCTGGCCGGCGGCCGTCAGTCGCTCGGGTCCAGCGGTCAGAAAGCCCCCCACCAGTTCGTCGGCCAGTTCGGTGGTGGTGATGTCGAGCACGCCGGCGATCAGCCCATCGGCGATGAGCGACTCCATCGCCTTCCCCCCCGAGCCAGTGGCGTGGAACACCAGCACCTCGTACCCGCTCGCCTCCAGCACGCGCCGCGCCTCCTCGATGCACGGCGTGGTGACGCCGAACATGGTGGCCGCGATCAGCGGCTTGCCGCTCGTCTCGGCGTCCGCGCCGCGCGGCAACAGCAGCATGCCCGCCATCGCCCGCGCGGCGCTACTGAGCACGCTCTTGGTGATGCGATTCAGACCGGCGATGTCGACCACCGAGTTGAGCATCAAAATGTCTTTGTCGCCGACGTAGTGCCGCACCTCGCCAGAAGCGAGCGTGCTGACCATCAGCTTCGGCACGCCCAGCGGCAGCGCCCGCATCGCCGCCGTGCCGATGGTGGTGCCGGCCGAACCGCCCATGGCGATAACGCCGCTCACCAGGCCGCGCTCGAAGTGATCGCGCACCAGCGCCCGCGCCCCCTCGGTCGCGCGCGTTACCGCCTCCCCCCGGTCGCGCCGCGCGGCGATCTCTTTCACGCTGGCGCCCGCGGCGGCAAACACCGCCGCGCGATCTATGTCGCCCTCGAGCTGGGGTTCGCCCAGCGCGCCCACGTCGACCAGCGTGACCGCAACCCCTAGCCGCGCCAATTCGTCGCGCAGATAGCGCGCTTCGCCCCCCTTGGTGTCCAGCGTGGCCAGCAAATACAACGGCATTAGTAGCGCGCCACGTCCTTGCCCTCCCCATCGGGCTTCACCGTGCGCAGCACCTGCTGCGCGCGTTCGGTCATCATTCGCAAGTCGCTGCCAATCGCCAAAAACCGCATCCCTTGCCGCGTGCGCGCCAGCGCCGCCTCGGGGTCCATCACGTGCATGCCGGTCGGCGTACCCGTCTTGTTGCCCGCGTCGATCACCGCTTGCAGCAGCGCCTCGAATTCGGCGTCGCTCGCCTCGCTGCCGTCGGGCCGGCGCATGTTCGCTCGCAAATCGACCGGCCCCACAAAGATCGCATCGACCCCCGGCAAGGAATAGATCGCCTCGGCGTTGGCTACCCCTTGCGGGCTTTCCGTCTGCAGCACCACCAAAATCTCGTCGTTCGCCCGCTTGTAATATTCGCCGCTGCTGGCGGCGAAGTTCAGCGAGTGCATGCCGCCCCCCAGGCTGCGATTGCCCACCGGCGGATACTTGGCCGCGGCGATCGCCACCCGCGCCTGCTCCACTGTGTTCACCATCGGCACGACAATCCCCCAGGCGCCGGCGTCCAGCACGCGCTTGATGTAGTCGTGGCTCCCCTGCGGCACGCGCGCCAACGGCACGCATCCGGCGTCGGCCACCGCCGCGAAGATCATCGCCGCTTGCGACCAGTCGATCGCCGCGTGCTCCAGGTCGAGCGTCAACCACTCAAACCCCATCCGCGCCAAGACTCGCGTGGCGTACAAATCCCCCAGCGAGAGCCAGGTGCCATAGCTGGCTTTCCCTTCGCGCAGCGCGCGTTTGACCGGATTCGTTCTCATGATGACAGTCGCACTGGCCTCGGTGATTTGGTGAGAATCAAACGGCAGACGGTTAGTAGTCAATTAACGATAAGTGTTCCACACCCCGCGCCGGTCGGCAAGCCGCATACGCCAACGCTAAAATGTGTCGCCCAACCGGAGTTTTGCTCACACAACAACTTGCGCCGCACATGCGAATCATTCCAGTCATCGACTTGATGGGGGGCCAGGTGGTCCGCGGCGTCGCCGGCCAGCGAGATCAATATCGACCCATCCAAAGCGCGCTTTGCGCTTCGAGCCAACCGGTCGCCGTCGCGTCGGCGCTGGCCGCGCGGTTTGATTTTCGCGAGCTTTATCTGGCCGACCTCGACGCCATCGCCGGCCACATGCCCGCGTGGAATATTTACCAGCAGCTTTCGTCACTCGGCCTCGCGCTGTGGGTCGATGCCGGAGTCGATACACTCCTTCGCGCCCGGCAACTGGCCGACTGGAGCCACCCTCTGGCCGGCGTCATCGCCGGGCTGGAATCGCTGTCCAATCTCGACCTGCTCTCCGAGCTAGTCACTCTTCTCGGCGCCGAGCGACTGGTCTTCAGTCTCGATCTCAAGCAGGGACGGCCGCTGGTCCAGTCTCCACAGCTTGCGGAGCTTTCGCCTCGACAAATTGCCCAGCGCGCCATCCAGTGCGGTGTGCGCCGCCTGATCGTGCTCGACCTGGCGCAAGTCGGCGTCGGCGCGGGGCTATCCACTTTGGAGCTTTGCGCCGCGCTCAAGCGCGAATACCCCACGCTCGAAATCACCACGGGGGGCGGTGTGCGCGACTTGCAAGACCTGGCGCGCATCGCCAATGCCGGCTGCGACGCCGCGCTGGTCGCCTCCGCCTTGCACGATGGCCGCATCACGCCGGCCGATATTGCCAGTCTTTAATTGTCCAGTCGCCAATTGGCCCGCTGCGCGTTCCTTTCACGCCGCCGACTTGTGGCTTGCGCCTGATCCGATTATCAAAGGGCTTCTGTACCTATCGGGGCGAACTATCCAAGCCGCAATCAGGGGATGCACATGATCCGCCCGCTTTCGTTCGTCTGTCGCTATCAACTGCCGCTGCTCGCCGCCCTACTGCTGCTGGCGGCCGACGCCCACGCCGCTGTCAAACCCAACCCCCTCTTCTCAGACAACGCCGTGCTGCAACAAGGCCGCAAGGTTCCGGTCTGGGGCACGGCCAACGAGGGAGAGGAGGTCATCGTCAAGTTCCAGGACCAAACCGTCACCGCCAAGGCCAAGGATGGACGCTGGCAGGTCGCGCTAGAGAACTTGAAGCCCGGCGGCCCCTTCGAAATGACCATCGCCGGTGAGAACACCATCACGCTCAAGAACATCCTGGTCGGTGAGGTCTGGATCGCCAGCGGTCAATCCAACATGCAGTGGTCGGTCAAACAGAGCGCCGATCCTGATAAGACCATCGCCGAATCGGCCAACCCCAACTTGCGCCTGTTCACCGTCCCCCGCGTGGCCACCGACGAGCCGCAGTCGACTGTCGATGCGGCCTGGGTCGAGTGCGGTCCGCAGACCGTGCCCGAGTTTTCCGCGGTCGCTTACCACTTTGGGCAGATGCTTCAATCCAAGCTCGAAGTGCCAGTCGGCATCATCAACACGTCCTACGGCGGCACCCCAGCCGAGGCCTGGACCAGTCGCGAGGCGCTGGCAGCCGTGCCCGAACTGAAATCGCTGCTCGACATGCCCCCCGCCGGCACCACGGCGGTGCAGCGTCCCACGGGCCTCTACAACGCGATGATCCATCCCTTGCTGCCGTACGCCATCAGCGGCGCTATCTGGTACCAAGGCGAGTCGAACGCCGGCCGCGCCGCGCAATACTTCACGCTGTTTCCCACCATGATCGCCAACTGGCGCCAGGCGTGGAATCAAGGCGACTTCCCGTTCCTCTTTGTGCAGTTGGCGCCGTTCATGAAGAAGGTGGACGAGCCAAGAGACAGTCAATGGGCTGAGCTGCGCGAGGCGCAGCGGCACACCCTCAAGCAATCTCCCAATACCGGCATGGCCGTCATCACCGATGTCGGCGACGAAACCGACATTCACCCCAAGGCCAAAAAGCCGGTCGGCGAACGTCTTGCGCTGGCCGCGCTTGCCAAGGCCTATGGCAAAGACGTCGCCTACTCCGGACCCGCATACCGCGATGCCGAATTCAAAGGCGCCGAGGCCGTGCTGAACTTCGATCATGTCGCTGGCGGCCTCGTCGCGTCGGGAGACAAGCTCGAAGGCTTCACCATCGCCGGCAAGGACCAGAAGTTCCACAAGGCCAACGCCGAGATTCGCGGCGAGCAGGTGGTGGTCAGTTGCCCCGACGTCGCCGAACCGGTCGCCGTGCGTTATGGCTGGGCCGACTATCCGGTGGTCAATCTGGCCAACCAGGCCGGACTACTCGCCTCCCCCTTTCGCACCGACGACTTTCCGCTAACCACCGCCCCCAAGCCAACCCAGTAGCGGCAGCGGGCAAAAACCTCGTCCGCTGGGACGGCTTGACTGAGTGAATCGCTAGTTCAAGGAGGACGCATGCGCGCGCTGACCTGGTTATTGGTCTTGCTCATTTGCCCTGTCGCGTGGGCCGACGACGGCGCCGCCGCGCGCTTCAATGCCTTGGCCGATGAGGCCTGGCAATATCAGTTGCGCGAGAATCCTCTCTTCGCCACCTTCACCGGCGATCATCGCTACGACGCGCTGTTGCCGCAGGTCCGCCCGCAAGATTTCGAGCGCCGACTGGTCGCCAAGCGCGACTTCGCCACGCGCCTGAAATCGATCCCCCACGATCAGCTTTCCCCCGCCGATCGGCTGAACTACGAGATCTTCTCCCGCCTGCTCGGCGACCAGATCGCCGAACTCGAGTTCAAGTCGTACCTCATGCCCATTTCCGGCCGCTCGGGCTTTCACGTCGAGTTCCCCGAGTTGCCCCGCGAGCTCACGCTCGTCACCGTCCAAGACTACGAAAACTACATCGCCCGCCTCCGCGCCTTTCAGGTCTACGCCGGGCAAAACATCGAATTGATGCGCGCCGGCATCGCTGCCCAAATGACGCTGCCCGCCGATGTGCTGCGCGGTTACGCGCGGCCGGTCGAGGCGCAAATCGTTACCGACGCGGCGGCCAGCCCGCTCTTCACCCCCTTCAAGTCGTTTCCCGAGCAGATCAGCGTCGAGGATCAAGCGCGGCTCACCGCGGCCGGCCGCGCGGCCATCCTGGAGTCGGTCGTCCCCGGTTATCGCGACTTCCTCGCCTTCATGAGCGACGAGTACGTCCCCCACGCCCGCGAATCGATCGGCGCCTCGGGGCTCCCCAACGGTCGCGAATTCTATCGCCATCGTGTGCGGCACTTCGCCACGCTCGATATCACCCCCGAGCAAGTGCATGAGCAAGGCCTCTCCGAGGTGCGCCGCATCCGCGCCGAGATGGAGGCCATCGCCAGACAAACTGGTTTCGCGGGCGATCTGCCGGCCTTCATCGAGCATCTCCGTTCCGATCCCAAGTTCTACGCCACCAGCCGCGAGCAGTTGCTCAAGGAAGTGAGCTACGTCCTCAAGCGCATCGATGGCCAGCTTCCCAAACTGTTCGGCAAGTTGCCGCGCACCCCGTACGGCGTCCGCGAGGTGCCCGAGTATATCGCCTCGCAAACCACCACGGCCTATTACATGCCGCCAGCCGGCGACGGCACACGCGCCGGTTTCTACTATGTGAACACCTCCAACCTGCCCAGCCGGCCATTGTTCGAGATCGAGGCCCTGTCGCTGCACGAGGCTGTCCCCGGCCATCATCTGCAAATCGCCTTGCAACAAGAACTGACGGGCGTGCCGCCGTATCGGCGGTTCGCCGATTTCACCGCCTTCATCGAAGGTTGGGGGCTCTACGCGGAACGGCTCGGCCAGGAGATCGGCTGCTATCAAGACCCTTACAGCGACTTTGGCCGCCTCAGCTACGAGATGTGGCGCGCCTGTCGCCTGGTGGTCGATACCGGCATGCACTACCTCGGCTGGTCGCGGCAACAAGCTATCGATTTCATGGCCGCCAACTCCGCCCTCACCCAGCACAACATCGTCACCGAGGTCGATCGCTACATCGGTTGGCCCGGTCAGGCGGTGGCCTACAAGCTGGGCGAACTCAAGATCCGCGATCTGCGCCGCGCCGCCGAAACCGAGCTCGGCGCCGCCTTCGACGTGCGCGCCTTTCACGACGCGGTGCTGGCCGCTGGCGCCGTGCCGCTCGACGTGCTCGCCGCGCAAGTGAGAAATTACATCGACCAGGCCAAGACGGCCCCGCCCGCCTCCGATTAGAATGGCCGCCACGCCGCCGCTGGCCCAGGCCGATAGGAACCGCCGATGACCGTCTCGCAAGGTCGCTGGATCGCGCTGTTGGGCGTCACTGCAATGGCGCTCTACCTCTGCTGGCAAATCGTCCAGCCCTTCATCGATGTCATCCTCTGGGCCGTGGTGTTGGCCATCGTCGCCTATCCGCATCAGCGGCGCATGCTCCAGCGCGGCCATAGCCGCACGCTGGCGGCCACCGTCACCACACTAATGGTCGTGCTGGTGGTGCTCGTCCCCACCTTTCTGGTCGGCGTCGCCCTGATTCGCGAGGCGGCCAGCGCCAAACAATCGATGGCCGACCTCATGCAAGACGTGTGGAGCCCCGACTCCCGCCCCTATCAATTCATCAGCCAATACGTCGATCTGAGCGAACTGCACAATTCGCAAGAGGTCGCCAAACGCTTCAGCGACGTCATTGGCGTCGTCATTGCGCGATCGACCGGCGTGCTGGGCGGACTGTTTGGCTTCTTCATGGAAATCTTTTTCGTCCTCTTCACCCTGTTTTACATGCTGCGCGACGCCGATCGCATTGTCCCCGCATTGCAGCGCTTGCTCCCCATCTCGGCCGAGGAATCCAGCGCCATCTTCATGCGCGGTCGCGAGGTGATTTACGCCAGCTTCATGGGCGTGGTGCTGATCGCGGCCCTGCAAGGCGTCTTGGGGGGCGCGGCGTTCTGGCTCTTGGGACTCGAAGCCCCTATCTTGTGGGCCTTGGTCATGTTTCTCCTCGCCATGATCCCCTTCGGCGGCGCCTTTCTCGTCTGGGCGCCAGCCGCGCTGTGGCTCGGCGTCGATGGGCATCCCCTTAAGGCTGTCATCCTCCTGGTCTGGGGCCTGCTGGTGGTCGGCACGGTCGACAACGTGCTGCGCCCCCGCATCGTCGGCCAGCGCACCCAACTGCACGAATTGGTGATCTTCTTTTCCGTGCTCGGCGGCTTGCAGGTGTTTGGCATGCTCGGCCTGTTCGTTGGCCCGGCCGTGATCGCCATCACGCTGCTCTTGGTCGAGGTGTGTCGCCAGGCTAGCGTGACCGGCATTCCCTTCTCGCCGCCGACCGGCGAACCGAGGTCGCTCGCGTGACACGCCGCACCATTGCGCTGCTCGCACTTTGCGGCGTGCTGATCGCGGTCGCCTGGGTCGGCGCCATCTTTTGGGCGCTTCACCGCGCCAGCGACTCGCGGCACGAGTCGTTCCTTGCCCAACGAGAAACGTTGCTTCTCGGCCTGGCTGATCAGTTCGACCATCCTCCCGCCGGGCTCAAGCTGATCACTCCCAAACTCGAACGAGAAAATGTCCTCCAACCCGGCCGCGAAACCATCCTCGGCGCCCTCCATCTCGGGCACGAGTGGTTCCAGGTGACGAACGACTCGCGCGTGTGCGAAATTGACGACGCGGCGCTGGCGCGGCAATCGCCCGACGACCTGGCCCTCGCCCTCCTCGGACACTGCGAAGTCGCTTGTCGCCAGATGCCGATGACGGGGCATCTTTCCACTTCGTCGCTCGCCGGCGACGGCATCGTGCAGCAATCGGCCTGGAGCACGCACGACCACGATCTGGTCGTGCTGCTGCGCGTCGAAGTCGATGAACAGCCGAAGCAAGCTCGCCTCGAACGCTGGGTGGTTGAACACCGCCGCTTACGCCCCAAGTGATAAGAGCCTCGAACCAACCGAACCTCATTCCAACCGGAGACCATTCCATGTCGCGCCACATCCTGCCCTTGTTCGCCGCCCTGTCGCTTTTCGCCCTCGGCGTCACCGCCCCCTCGTTGGCCGACGACGATGCCACAAAGCCGTCCGCCAGCGCGCTCTTGGGCCACAATATCTTTTTCGCGCTCAAAGAGCCCACCCCCGAGAACAAAGCCGCGCTGATCGACGCCTGTAAAAAGCGACTCTCGCAACATCCCGGCATCGTCTTCTTCGCCGTCGGCGTGCGCGACGAGAACATCAACGGCGCGTTCAATGATCGCGATTACGACGTCGCCTTGCACATGATCTTCACCGGCCGCGACGCCTTGAAGAACTATGCCCGCACCGCCGACCATCAAAAGTTCATCGTCGAGACGACGCCGCTGCTCAAAGGCGTGCGCATCTTCGACTCCACGGTCGAACAGGTGAAAGTCGAGCAAGTGCAAATCGAATCCGCTGCCGAAAAATAGCCCGACTCACGCCGAGTGAGCCGATTTCAGCCTTCGCCCACGCGCAGCAGGGGGAGAAGGTGGCCGATAGGCCGGATGAGGGGGAACCCCTCTCCTGCTCACCTGCTCCACTTTTCTCCTGTTCTCACTTGTGCGCCGCTCGCCTCCGCCAGTGCGGCGCAACGCGCGAGCATCCAACCGTGTGAATGCATGCCATGCTCCACGGCGCAGCCGCACGCATGCCGAGCAACGAACGAGTCCATCTCAGCCTTCGCCCCCGCGCAGCGAAGCGCAGCAGGGGGAGAAGGTAGCCGCCAGGCCGGATACGGGGGAACCCCTCTCCTGCTCCACTGCTCACCTGCTCTCACTTGTGCGCCACTGGCTCAACTCAATGCTTGGAAGTCCGGCTTAATCGCAATCAACCAAGGATTTGTTGCGGGCGAACAACCCGTCAACGACGCGTAACTCGCCCCGATCCCACGACGCGATTTCCTTCGCACACATCGAAGATCGCACCGACCGCAAGTGCGTCGTACGAGAGTTGTGTTTCGTACATGAATTGGAGTGTTGCATAAGTACCCTCACCGGGTGCGATCAGCCGATCCGGGCCATCCACAAATTCTACTCCCAAGTACTCGCCGTCTCCGCCGTGGACTCGAAGGTGTGGCTTGTAATGACACTCCGCATCTTTGTTGAGCCACACGGAGGAGCGTCGGCCACCCTCGGCTGTTGACTTGAACACGATGTACACTTCCGCAAACCCCATCTTACTCGTTGCCTTAATCCGCAAGTCGCTCCCAATCGCTCGTGAGTGTTCCCTCCGCATAAAAACTTCCGCCAGACGAATTCCCGGTCTTCGTGTCCACGCGAAATGGAATCCAAGTGTCGCCCATTGGGTCGTATGCAAGCCCAGTCAATTCCTCACCAACAAGAGCGAGTTGATCAAATCCGTCCCATGAAAGTCGCTTCGTATGCCAACCCAACCCGCTGGGCCCAAATCGGGCAATCGCTAATCCTTGCATGCTGAAAAGCCATCCATTGGGATCTCGAACCTCAATCGCAGCGTCGATCGCCGGCAAAATGTACAAAGCGGCGCGTTTGACTGGATCGACGACCCACAGATCGCCCCTTGCGACGACCACAGCGTCGCGCTCGTTGGGATGAACACCAGCAAGGTTTATCCCACCGAGTCCCGGTCGAAAATTCCCTACCCAGCAAGAATCATCGTCCTTGAACTCCACAACCGTTCCTTCTCGACCAAACCGACCCCATTCCGTTGGAAACGGTGTGGCTTGCGGTCCGTACGCAGGTAGTCCCGGAAGGATTGTGACGGAGAGCGCCATGAATGAGGTCCAAAGCAAACCGTTGGTTGCTACCACCTCATTCTACACACAGGATTAAGCGCAAACGTGGTTGCAAATGCCGTTCAGAACTGGCGAGAAAGGCTGGGGGATACGAGCAACGAACGAGTCCATCTCAGCCTTCGCCCCCGCGCAGCGAAGCGCAGCCGCGGGAGAAGGTGGCCGATAGGCCGGATGAGGGGGAACCCCTCTCCTGCTCACCTGATCCACTTTTCTCCTGTTCTCACTTGTGCGCCACTGGCTTTGCCAGTGCGGCGCAGCGCGTGAGCATCCAACCGTGTGAATGCGCGCCATGCTCCACGGCGCAGCCGCACGTATGCCGAGCAACGAACGAGTCCATCTCAGCCTTCGCCCCCGCGCTAGCCGCGGGAGAAGGTGGCCGACAGGCCGGATAAGGGGGCCTTCACTCTTCCACGAGAGTTTCGTCTTGAACTTCTTCCCGTGCCCCGACTTTGATCCTGCGAAGGCGATCAGCCGCCTCCACGGTCAACGGCCACACCAGATCAAGATGTCTCATCCCATCCTCTGCCCTCGCTGCCAGCGGATCGTTGTCGCCAGTCGGTCCCACGCTCCACAACAAGCCATGTTTTTGCGAATAGCGAAATGGTTCGCCGCTGAATGGATCGTCCGGCAATTCCAGAGTTGTCGCCGATCGAACTTGTTCCAACCGCTCGGGCAGATCGTCATGCTCTCGTCGATGAATCTGCAATGCCAGCGCCGCGCGCGTGGCCGCGTCGCGCGTCAATGCGACGGTATATGCCTGTCGCGAACCCCAAATCATGTTCGCTTTCGCCAGCAGGCAACCCACCGGGTTCTTCACGTCGCGCAATCGCACACGCGCCGCGGCGACCGCTTCGTCGCTCAACTCCTTCAGCTTTCTCTGTTGCTCTTCAGCGTCAGAAAACGAGTTGCCAAAGGTCAAAACTTCTGGCCACGCGGCAACGCGCGCGGTGATCTCCTCGCCAACATCCCGCCGCCGACGTGCCCAGGTAGTATCCAAATCGGCGAGAAAGTCGGCCCGCGCTTGGCTCGTGAGTCGGATCGTTTCGTTCAGGTCGAACGGGCAGGGATGTTCCGCCAATAATTCGTTCAATCTCCGACGTTGCAGCGCCAATTGAGCTTCGTCGGGGCCAAGAAATCCCGCGTCCTCGTTCTCCAACAGCCGATCGATCAATTCGGCAAGGTTCTTGCTGCCGCCATATTCCGCCAACCAAGATAGCTCGAAGTAGCAGTACTCCACCTGCAAAGAAACGGCCAGCGAACGCCGCAGGTCGAACGGCCCTGCCACGGCCGACAACATTTGGCGCAGTTCGACCACCGAGGTCGCTGCCGCCAATGCCAATTGGCATAGGTAAGTTAGGCCGTCAGCTCGAAGTACCGAGCCAATCAACCAGTGAACCAGATATCCCTCGCCGGCGCACATGCGCTCGCCGACCCGCAAGACGTCGATCATCTGCTCCAAGCCTTCCTCGCGATCGCCATCGACGATCTGACGCAGCGCGTCGAGTCGCTTGGCGCGGACTGCTTTTCGCAGTTGGATCAACTGCATCTGGTCACTCAACCCGAGGTCGACCTGCAACTGAACTCGCTTGCGCGCCAGCCCACGATCGAGCGCATCGAGCACGGCCGCATTCTTGTACAGCCAAAGGCGAGTCTCTTTGCCCAACGCGCCAGTCGGAAACTCGCCTCGATTTGCAAAATCTACCGCCGCATCATAGATTTCGTCGCCCGCGACCGATGGCTGCGGCTTTTTCCACTCCTCCCACCCATTCAAGGTCGGGTCGAGCGGCGCGCGACGATAGCGCATCGCCGGATGAATCTGATCCCAGTAGCGATCCAATATCTCGTCGAGAGTCGGTTTGGCCTCCGCCGTCGGCGATTGCTCGCTCGTCGGTTCCGTGGCTCTGCAAGACAAGGCGCGGAATCCCGCCAGCGCTCCCGGCGCGAGCAAACTCTGACCCAAAAACGCGCGTCGTGTGGTCCGGCCCCGCATGGCGATTGTCCAGAAATAGCAGGAAGGATTTTGGTAGCGTCTGGCTTTACTTCGATTCTAGCCAACGCGCCGCCCCGCCGCTTGGGCCGATATCCGCCTTCGCCCCCCCGCGATCAGTCGCCTTTCTTCTTGCTTTCTTCTCCTCCGCGTCTCTGCGACTCAGCGGTTCCTTCTTCCTTCCTCGCGCCTTCGCGCACCTGGCCACTCTCTCTGGCCACTGCACCCTTCTTCCCCCGGGCAGTCAAATCCGATCCGGCAGCGCCATCGCCCGCTCGATCTCCGGACGCATCCGCCCTGTCAGCATCAGCCACCACATCTTCCAATCCCCCATCAGCGACCACAACGGATACTTGAACGTGGCCGGGCGGTTCTTTTCGATCAGAAAATGTCCAAACCAGGCGAAGCCATACCCCACAATCGGCAGCGTCAGCAACAACCAGTAGTTGTTGGAATAGATCACCAGGCCAACCAAGGCCAACACCAGCGTGCTGCCGATGAAGTGCGTCGCCCGGCAGCCCGGCTGACTATGCTCGCGCACATAATAGGGCCAAAACTGCTCAAAACTCTGAATCTCTGGTTTCGACATGACAACCTCGGCGCCTTGCGATGGACTAGGGATCGCGCCGCCCGATTGTCGACCGAGCGGCTCTGGGTGACGACTCGCGCCGCATTATACGGTATCCCCCGCGCCCAACTCCATCGCCGCGCGCGAACCCGTCACGGCGACTGCGGATTAGGCGGCGTGCGGTTTTCCAGCGCCTTCACCAGCCCGGCCGTGACCAACTCGGCCAGCGCAGCGCATCCCTTTTCGTTCAGATGCACATCGTCAAAAAAGTAGTCTCGCTGGCCATTGAGTTGCGCGGCGGCGTCGATCAACGGCACGCCCGTATCCTGACATACTTGCCAAAGCTGTTGGTTGTATTGGTCCATCGCGTCCAGCGCGCTCGGCACGCTCAACACCCCTGGTTCGGCCTTGCGGTCGTCGGTGCGCGCGTAACATAGCTTTTGCATGGTGGCTGGCAACATCGGGTCGTCCCACAACACCGGTTGCGACACCAACACCAGCGGCTTGCCGCGCTCGGCGCACAGCGCCGCGATCTCCCGCAGTCGCGCCGCATAGGCGCGCGCCGCCGCGGCCGGATGCTCGACATCTCCCACCGGCGCCAGTCGTCGCCGGAAGTTCACAATCTCGCGCCCCTCCAGATCGAAGGTCGGGTTGTGCTTGAGCCGCGCCTTCCACACCACGCGCGCCAGTTCGGCCATTGCCGTTCGCAACCAAAACGGCGGTCGGCCATAGTCGCACGGATGTCCATAAACAAATCGCAGCAAGTCCGCCGCGCCAACTAGCGCCACCACGCAGTCGACCCGGTTCAGCCAATCGGAGTTCTGCAACAAAAACAAATGCTGCGCGCTGCCGTAGGTGGCGTGTCCCGCGTTGCCCACCCACACCTCGCGCCCCAGCGATGGACTCAATTGCTTCTCGACCAAGGCCGGCCAGCTTTCGCTGTCGTCCAGATACAAACACTCCGTCGTCTCGGCCCCCACGCACAAAATTCGGTAAGCCGGCGCGGGCGGCATCTCGCGCCCCCGCACTCCTTGCGAGTTGATCGCCGTGCGCGCGTCGCCGCTCACGCCGGAAAAGACCGACGAATCCGGCTTCAATACAAATTGTCCCGGCGATCGCAAATGAAAGCCCGCCGGCGGAAATTGAAACCGCACCCAAATCTCGCCGGCCACTAGCGCCACCATCGTGGCGCCGCTCCAGAGCCACAGTTGCGGCGCTCGCTGGCGATACCACCCCCGGCCGCGTCGGCTGATCATCAGGGCCGCGCTGGCTATTGCGAAGAGCGCGGCCGCCACCGCGATCGCGCCAAATCCGCGGTCCATCGACAAACGCCAACCCGCCGACCAGGCAATCGCCGAGTCGAGAATCAGCGCCAGTGGCAAAAAATTCAGCCCCAACCAGCCAACCAGCGCGCTCCGGCCGCCGCGAGCGGCCGCGCGCCGACCGGTGGCGGCAAGGGGCGGAGGGGATGCAAGCTGAGCCATAAAGTTCTCGCAGCGGCCAACAATTCGGCCAAGCGCGGGCGCCAAGCGGATGGAGAACAGGCGCTGACCGCTGGCGGCGCAGGCGCCGCGCGCTTTCGGGTCGCGCGTCCACTAGATTATAATTGCCAGACGGATCGACTGTCACTTTCCCCTTGGTGAGCGTCGCGCGCTGATGATCCAACTGACGTTCGCATTGGGACTGCTGCTGGCCGCGCTCGCGGCGCCGCAAGCTGCGCACGGACAGGAAAAGGTCGATCCCGCGTCCGCCGATTTCTTTGAGCGTGACATTCGCCCGCTGTTGATCGCGCGCTGCTTCGAATGTCACGGCCCCGACGGTTCGGACGAAACCACCCTGCGGCTCGATAGTCGAGACGCCATGCTCCAAGGGGGCGATCGCGGCCCCGCCATCGACTTGGATCGGCCCGAAGCCAGTTTGCTGCTGCGCGCGGTGCGCGGCGACGATGCCGATCTGAAAATGCCGCCTGACAATCCACTGTCGGCCGCGGAGGTCGCCGCCTTGCAATCGTGGCTGGCGGCCGGCGCCCCCTTTCCAAAGGCTGTCGATGGCGTGATCTCCATGCGTCGCCCCTGGTCGTTTGCGCCCTTGGCCGCGAAGGCGCCCGGCAAGAAGATCGACGATTACATCCGCGAAAAGCTGGAACAGGCTGGCTTGCAACCCGCGCCCCGCGCGGACAAGCACGCCTTACTTCGCCGCGCCACCTACGACCTGACCGGCCTGCCCCCTACGGAGTCGGAAATTCAAGTCTTCCTCACCGACGATTCGCCCGACGCATTTGCTCGCGTCGTCGATCGGCTGTTGGTCAGTCCCGCCTATGGCGAGCGCTGGGGTCGCCATTGGCTCGACATCGTCCGCTACTCCGATACCAGCGGCATCGATCACGACCTGGATAAGCCTCACGTCTATCGTTTTCGCGACTACATCATCGCCGCCCACAACGAAGATCTGCCGCTCAATCAACTCATCCGCGAACATCTGGCGGGCGACCTGATGCCCCCGCGCCTCTCGCTGCAAGGCGACTATCGCGCCTCGCCGCTCGGCACAGCCTTCCCCTGGTTTCATGAAGTGCTCGCCCTGCCGTTCGACCTGCCGGCCGCCCGCGCCCAGGCCGCCGCCGAGTTGGAAAATCAGCTCGATGTCTTCGGCCGCGCCTTCCTCGGCATGACCCTGGGTTGCGCTCGCTGCCACGACCACAAGTTCGATCCCATCTCCACCGAAGATTACTACGCCTTGGGCGGCTTTTTCACCAGCGCCACCAATCAGGTGGCCTGCCTCGACACGCCCCAGCAAGCAGAACGCATCGAACAACAAAGAATCGAGCTGGCGCAAATCGACCGGCAACGGCGTGAACTGCTTGCGCGGGACGACGCCCAGCGGCAAATCCACGCGGCGCGGTTGGCCGAGGGGCGCCGCGTGGCCGACTATCTCCTGGCCACGCGCCAGGTGCTCAACCGACCCACCGAGCAGCCGCTCGAAGTCGCCGTCGCCTCCGTCGCCAGCAGCGCCTCCTTGCCAGAGCAAAAGCTCGAGCGCTGGGCGCGCGCGGTCGAATCGGCCTTGGAACGGCGCGATCCGGTGCTCACCATCTGGCGGCGGATTGCCCATTGCTCACCAGCGGCGTTCGCCAGTCGCGCCCGCACCCGTGCCCGTCAGAGCGCCGCCGACTTGGCGGCCGCCCCGCGACCTTTCGAAGTGTTCGCCGATTTTGAGCAGGAAGGTTACGGCGCCTGGACCCCGGTGGGACCAGCCTTTGGCTCGACTCCCACCGTCATCGATGGCGCCATTGGCCACGGGCCGCAGGGCCAGCATTTGGCCAGCAGCTTTCGATCGGCCAAAGCGTTGCAGGGCCGTCTGGTCAGCCCCCGCTTTCAGATCAACGACAAACCCCGCTACCTCTGCTTCTGGCTGGCTGGCGGAGCGACGCCATTTCACACCTGCGTCAACCTGATCGTCCATAGCCAGATGTTTCCCCAACTCCCATTTTGGTCGGTCACTGGCGACGGCAGCGACGATTTCCGCCTGGCGGTGTTCGACCTGCAACTCTTCAAGGATCGTGAGGCCTTCATCGAGATCGTCGACGAAGCGACCGACGGCTACGTGATGGCCGATCACTTCTTCTTCACCGACGAGGCGCCCGCCGACGATGTGGTGTATTGCAACCCGCGCACCATCGAGGCGCTCGCCGGCTGCGCCAGCGCAGAGCAACTAGCGCAGCGCTACCAGGCGCTAGTGCTCGAATCGCTGGCCCAGTGCGATCCCGCCGCCACGGTCCTGGTCGACGACGAGTCGTCGCGGCAATGGAAGTGGTGGTGCCTCCGCCCCCATTCGCTGCTGGTCGATCACAGCGAGGCCGAGGCGCTCGTCGCCGCCGACGGTTCTAACCCATTCGCCGATCTGGCCGCGGCGACCCAGCGACTGGAAAGCAAGTTTCCCGCCACCACGCTGGCCCTGGTCAGCGCCGATTGGCGCCCGCACGATGCGCAGGTGCAGCACCGCGGAGACCCCGAGCAGCTAGGCGACACAGTGCGCCGCGGCGCGCCCGCCGCCCTCCTCGACTGGCAATTGCCCGCCAGTGTCCCAGGCAGCGGCCGCTTGGAACTGGCGCGCCAGTTGTTCTCCGATCAAAACGCGCTCACCGCCCGCGTCCTGGCCAACCGCGTGTGGGCAAAGCATCTGGGACGCGGCATCGTCCCCACGGTCGACAACTTTGGCAACCGTGGCGAGCCGCCGTCGCATCCGGAACTGTTGGATTACCTGGCGCACGAGTTGATCAACTCGGGCTGGTCGCTCAAGCACTTGCATCGCCTCATCCTCGCGTCCGACGCCTATCAACGATCGACGCAGGCCGATCCCGCGGCCGAAGCCGTCGATCCGCAAAACGTCTTGCTTCACCGGGCCAACGTCCGCCGGCTAGACGCCGAGGCGCTGCGCGACTCCATTCTCACCCTCGCCGGAACGCTCGACCCCACCATGTACGGCCCCAGCGTCGCCGGCGAAGAAGTCCCCGTGGAAGAAGCGGGCTCGCCGCCATCAATCGACTCGACCGGCCGCCGCAGCATCTACTTGCAAGTGACGCGCAACGCCATCTCGCCGCTGCTCGAGGCGTTCGATTTTCCACGCGAGACCATGACCATCGGCCAGCGCCGCGTTTCCATCGCGCCGCAACAAGCCTTGGTGATGATGAATAGCCTGTTCGTCGCCAAGCAGGTGGAACTGTGGGCAAAATCGTTGCAAGTCGGGGCGGGCGACCTGCCCACCAAGCTACGCGAAATGTACCTGCGCGCCGCCGGACGCCCGCCACTGGAGCATGAAGAGCGCGCCATGCTCGACTTTCTGCAAGGCGCGCCCGGCGATTCCGCCGCTCAGCCCAGCGCCGAAGATTGGCGCGCCGCGTGCCATGTGCTGCTTAACTCCAACGCCTTCTTGTTTCTCAACTGAACTCGCTCGCTCACACCATGAACCCGCGCTGGCCTAACTACCCGATATCTCGACGACTGCTATTAGAGCGCTGCGCCAACGGGTTTGGCGCCCTGGCTCTCGCCGGTCTGGCGGGCTGTCAGGACGAGTCGCCGCTGGCGCCCGCCGCCACGGCGCCGCGCGCCAAGGCGAAGAGCGTGATCTTTCTGTTCATGGAAGGCGGGCCATCGCAGATGGACACCTTCGACCCCAAACCGCGGCTAGCGGTCGACAACGGTCGCCCCTGTCCGATCGCCGCGCCCATCCGCGTCGCCCGCGAAAAGATTCTCAAGTCCCCCTTCAAATTCGCCAAATATGGTCAGTGCGGCGCCGACGTCAGCGAGCTCTTCCCGCACGTCGCCCAGCATGTCGACCAGATCGCCTTCGTCCGCTCGATGGTCGCCGACTTCTCCGATCATCCCACCGCCAACTACTTTCTCAGCACCGGCACGCCGCTCCGCGGCCGGCCCAGCATGGGCTCGTGGATCGCCTACGGACTCGGCATCGAGAGCCAGGAACTGCCCGGCTACGTCGTGCTCAGCGGCGGCCGTGACCCCGAAGGGGGCCGCGATTGCCTGGGCGCCGGTTTCATGCCCGCCAAATACCAGGCCACCATCCTGCAAAATCGCGAGCCGGCGCTGCCGTTCTTGCAGCCCTACGAATCCCCCGAAGCGCAGCGGCGCAAACTCGCGCTGCTCCGCCGGTTGGATGCCCCTCCCGCGCCGGCTGCGCCCGAGGATCAGCAGTTCGAGGCCATGCTCGCCAATTACGAGTTGGCCTTCCGCATGCAAACCTCGCTCCCCGACGCGCTCGACATCCGCTCCGAGTCGCAAGCCATTCGCGCGCTCTACGGCATCGACGACGAACAGACCCGCCAGTTCGGCACGCAATGCCTGCAAGCCCGCAAACTGGTCGAACGCGGAGTCCGCTTTGTGCAACTGCTGCCAGCGCCCCCCGCCGGCGCCGAAAAGTGGGACCAGCACTTCAACCTGCAAGCGCATCATAGCGCCAATGCGCTGCGCGTCGATCGGCCCATCGCCGGCCTATTGGCCGACCTGCAAGCGCGGGGATTGCTCGACCAAACCATTGTGCTCTGGGGGGGCGAGTTCGGCCGCACCCCCACCGGCGAGACCAGTAGCCGCACTCAGGCCGTGGGACGCGATCACAATCGCCACGGTTTCACCATGTGGCTCGCCGGCGGCGGCGTGCGCCCTGGCCTCATCTACGGCGCCACCGACGAGTACGGCGTCGAGGCCATCGACTCCCCCACCACGGTCCACGATCTGCACGCCACCATCTTGCATTTGTTGGGCATCGACCACACCCAGTTAACCTACCGCAACGCCGGGCGCGATTACCGCCTCACCGATGTCTACGGCCATGTCGTTCACGACTTGATCGCGTAGCCCCCGCCCGCCGCGGCCAGCGACCGGGTCGCGCCGCCTTCCTCCAACTTCCGCACCTCCGAAAGGCCGCGCATGACACCACCCGACAAGCCGCAAATCCTCTACGAGGGAAAATTCCTCCGCCTCGTCAAACGTGGCCGCTGGGAATACGCCGAGCGCCCCGGCATCCCCGGCGCCGTCGCCATCATCGCCGTCACCGACGCCGGCGAACTGGTGCTGGTCGAACAACCACGCATCCCGCTCGACTGTCACACCATCGAACTGCCGGCTGGGCTGGCCGGCGACGAGGCCGGTCGTGAGCACGAAGATTTCGCCGAAACCGCCCGCCGCGAACTGCTGGAAGAAACCGGCTTTGCCGCCCGCGAGGTGACGCTCTTGGCCCACGGCGCCACGTCGGCCGGGCTGACCAGCGAAGCGGTCACCCTCTTTCGCGCCACCGGACTGACGCGCGTCAATGCCGGCGGCGGCCACGAGGGAGAGTCGATCGTGGTGCATCTGGTCCCACTGGCCGATGTGCCGCGCTGGCTCGACCAGCAACAGCGCGCCGGCCGCGTGATCGATCTCAAGATCTTCGCCGCGCTCTATTTCGCGGCGCAAGCGAGCTAACCTCACCGGTCAATGACCCAGTGCCACGCGCGGAGCATCGCCCCCATCAGCAGCACCATCACCAAGAGCGCCGCGGGCACAATCCAGCCCAGTACGAAGATCTCGCGCCCCACCTCCCAAAAGCTCGGCCAGCGCAGCACGATGGTCGCCGCCGCCAGACACAAAAATGGCCCGTAGGGTATCTCCGGGTCGCGCCGCAGCACCCACTGCGCCAGCCCCAGCGCCAATCCAAAGAACGGCGCCACAAAGAACACCATGAGGCCCGCCTGCCAGCCCACAAACGCCCCAATCATCGACATTAGCGTCACGTCGCCAAACCCCAGCGCCTCGCGACCAATGCTCGAGCCCGCCACCACCCGCACCAGCCACGTGAACCCCCCCGTCGCCGCCACGCCAACCAGCGCGCTCAGTAGCGCCTGCCAGCGGGCATCGCCTGCCAGGCGCCACGCCAGGCCAATGCCGATCGTGCCCAATAGCCCCAGCGCCAAAATCGTCCGCGTCACCTGCTCGCGCGCCAGCCGCAGCCAAAAGATCGCCAGCGCAAGAGACAATCCGCGGCGCGTCCGCCATACCCGCGGCAACAGTCCCAGACACCAGATCCAAAAGCAGCCCAGCGCCATCACCAATGAAAGCAGATTCGGATACGCCGCTAGCTCCGCCGGCCACCCGCGCGGACTGGCCGCCGTCACCAATCGCACGCTCAATAATTTTCCGTCCGCCACCACTTCCGGCAGCAGCGACATCGGCAGCGCCGTCGCCAGCGCCAGGCCCAGCAGCGTGCCGGGCACGGTCACCGTGTCGGGGATGATCTTGTCGTCCAGGTCGACCAGCGAGGCGATCATCATCAGCGCCAAGAGCAGCACATGGCCCGCGTACTGCGCGTGCAACATCGTCAATAGCGCCATGTTCGGCGCGCCCTGCCACAGCGGCACAAGACCCAACCGCGCCGTCTCGTGCCAATACAACGCGGGCAGCGCCAGCGTCAGCCCGAGTTCCACCAACAGCGGCCGCACCCAAAACGCCCCGCCGTGCCGCGCGCTCTCGTGCCGCCGCCACATCCAACCCCACACCGGCAGATAGTGCCGTCGGCGGCGCCCCGCCGCCGCGTCGGCCCGATGCCACGGACTGAGAAACGTCGGCTCCCAGCGGATGCGATCGACCACCCAATTGACCAGTGCACCCAGCGCCGCCCCGCACAGGGCCAACAGCAACATCCGCGCCAAAAGCGGCATGGCCAGAATCGCGTTCACTGCGGTTCTCCAGGGCCACTAGCAAGCTGCAAGCGCGCGATGATCTCGGCCGCCAACTCTCCCGCGTCGCGGTCGGCGCCCGCGGCGTCGGCGGTTTCCACCTCCAGGTTGGCGCATTGCCGATACAACGGCTCGCGCTGCGCCAATAGCCGCGCAATCTCGTCGCGCCCCCCTTGCGCGGTCAGGTTGGGCCGGCGCTGCGCCGTGGTCGCGTCGATCGCGATGCGCCGCGCCAGCGCATCGATCGGCGCCTTCAGCCAGATCACCTTGCCCATCGCCGCCAGTAGCCGCCGATTCTCCTCGCGCAGCACCACGCCCCCGCCCGCGGCGATCACCGTCTGGTCGCGCTCCGCCAATCGCTGGAGCGTGGCCGCCTCGAACTCGCGAAACCGCGCCTCTCCCCCGGCCTCGAAGATCGCCTTGATCGAAGCCCCCGCCGCCAACTCAATCTCCACGTCGGCGTCTACCCAGTTCCAGCCCAACGCCAGCGCCAACCGCTGCGCCACCAGCGTCTTGCCGGCGCCGCGATAGCCGATCAGCACCAGGTTCATGCGCGCCGCCCAGAAGAAAAGTGAAAGCTACGCGTAACGCACCGGGTCGATCGCGCGGCGCAGCGTCTCGCGCATCACGCCGGTCGGCGCCTCCCGACCGGTGAACAGTTGAAACTGAATCGCCGCCTGGCGGATGAACATATCGACCCCCGTCACCACCTTGCAACTGCGGCTCCGCGCCTCCTTCACCAGCACGGTGCTCTCCGGGTTGTACACCGTGTCGAACACCACCATCGAGGGACGCAGGTGATGTTTGTCGTACGGCGTGTCGTCCACGTTGGGGTGCATGCCGACCGGGGTGCAGTTGATCAAGATGTCGGCGTCGATGCCGTGCCGCTGGCCCCATTCAATGGCCCGGCACTGAAAGGCCGTCGCCAGTTGCTCGGCCCGCTTGCCGGTGCGGTTGGCGATCACCACGTTGGCGCCGCGGCGCTTGAGTCCATAGGCGATCGCCCGCGCCGCCCCGCCGGCGCCCAATAGCAGCGTGGTCTTCCCTTCCACGGGGCTTTGCTCCCCCCGCGACCCGCCCATCGCGTCTTCCAGGCTCTCCATCGCCGCGCGGTAATCGGTGTTGTAGGCTGTCGCCTCGGGGCCGTTGAACACCACCGTGTTCGCCGCCCCGAGCCCCCGCACCGCGCCGTCGATCTTGGCCACCTTGCGCACGATCGTCTCTTTGTGCGGAATCGTCACGCTCAACCCCCGAATATCCAAACTCGGCGCGTTCGCCAAAAACGGCGCCAGGTCGTCGGGCGGCACTCGAAACGGCACATACACCTTGTTCAGTCCCAATTGCTTGAAGGCCGCGTTGTGCACCAGCGGACTATAGCTGTGCCCCACCGGGTCGCCGATCACGCCATACACGTCGGTCTCGGCGTTGATGTCGTCGTAGTGATAGATGCGGGTCATCTGCTCGTAGCTCAACTGTCCCGGCGCCAGCGCCCGCTCGTGGTGAAACGTGGCGTAGGTGAAGGGCGAGCCGAATTTGGCCGCCAAGATGCGCGAGCAGGCGCCAATATCCCCCATGCACAACCCCACCGTTGGCTTGGCGCTGGAACGCACCAGCGACAACATGCGGATGTTGTCTTGCGGATGGTTGGCCAGCGTGGCGATCTTCACGATATCGGCGTCCAATCCGGCCAGCCGCGCGTGCAACCCCGCCAGGTCGTCGGGCGTCTTGCGAAAATCATGAACGCTGACCACCCGCTTGGTCTTGCCATACCGCGGAATGCTGGCGGCGACATCGTCCTCCAGGTCGACATACTCGGCGCCCTCGACAATCGCGCTGCGCAAGAGCAACTGCCGCTCTTCCTCGCTGCCGGCGTGCTTGCCGCCGTCCCGCTCTCGGCGGCAGGTCACGATCACCGGACCCGGCCGGTCGGTCAATATCCGCCGCACGTTCACCGGGCCGTTGATGTAGTCCAGCCGCAACTCGACCAGGGGGGCCCCCTGCTCGACCAAATGCTTGTGCTCGGCGATCAAGTGCCGGTGTCTTCCCCGGCCAATGCTGACGCAAATCATGGCAATGCTGTAGGGCGGGCCGGGACCAGGCCGGCCGCGGCGGATAAAAGTTCTTTAGAATCGTACTATCCTAACCGCCTTGCGCCGCAAATAAGAGGCGGTCCGCGCGAAACGCGCCAATTGATCCCCCGTCAGAACCAATTCTGCCCGAAAACCGCGCCACTCACGTCCGCTTGAACTGCTTGTCCAGTTCCTCACGGGTAAAGACCAGTTCCGTGGGGCGGCCGTGTGGGCAGTGGTGCGTGTTGCGCACCGCGCCGCGCTGCGCCAAGAGCGCCGAGATCTCGTCCGGCGTCAGCCGGTCTCCCGCCTTCACCGCCGCCTTGCAGGCGATCGAGTGCAGCAGGTGATTGAGCAGATCGCGGCGGTCGGGCGCGCGGTTGCCCCCCGACAATTGCTCCACAATCCCCCGCAAGATTTCGCCCGGCCGAATGTTGGCCAACATCGCCGGATAGCTCGATACCAGCACCGTCCCCCCGCCGAATGGCTCGACCTGAATGCCCAGCCGCGCCAAGGTCTCGCGCTCTTCCAGCACCACCGCCGCCTCGGCCGTCGTCAGATCAACCGGTTCCGGCACCAGCAGCGTCTGCGACTCAAGTT
Organism: Pirellulales bacterium; assembly: GCA_019694455.1. Lineage (NCBI taxonomy): Bacteria > Pseudomonadati > Planctomycetota > Planctomycetia > Pirellulales > Pirellulales bacterium. The sequence goes on along the minus strand of JAIBBY010000006.1, from coordinate 22,568 downwards.
GTCCCGCCTCCACCTTGTCGCAAAGCTGCTCATACAAAATCCGCTCATGCAGCGCGTGCTGGTCGATGACCACCACCCCCTCGTCGCTCTCCGCTACAAGATAGCGGTTATGAATCTGCAGCGCGCCCGCCGCGCGCACCTCGGCCGCGCCCGCCGTCATCGCCCGGGCCGCTTCGCTCCCCAGCGCGGCCCGCTGCGGCGCGGGGAACGACTCCAACGGCGACGCCTCGCCCTCCGCGGCGCGCTGAGCAAAGTTGGGCTCCGCGCTATCGGCGCCACCAGCCGGCCAGGCGCGTTCCAAGCGAGTCAGTTCCAGCGGCCCCCGCTCCGCCGGCAGGTTCCACGGGTCGATCAATTCGGACGCTGGCCGCGCGTCGGGCCCCTGCTTCCAAGCCGTCATCTGCTCCTTTGCCCAACTCACCATCTCCTGCCGCGCCTGCTGCGCGTGCGCCAGTCGCTCCGCCCCGCCGCTCGCGGGCGCATGATGCGCGGCGTCGTAGCGCGCCGTCGGCGCCGCGTGAATGTTGGTCGTCAGGTCGGTCGTCAGGAACTTCGTTCGCAGCGTGCTCAGCAATTGGCTGTACAGCCGACCCCCGTCCTGAAAGCGCACTTCCAGCTTGGTGGGATGCACATTCACGTCCACCAGTTCGGGCGGCAACTCGATTCGCAAGAACGACACCGGATAACGCCCCGTCATCATCAGCCCGCGATACGCCTCTCCCAGCGCGTGCTGCAGCGACCGATCGCGAATGAAGCGACCGTTGAGAAACAGATATTGCATCTTCTGGTTGCTGCGACTCTCGCTCGGATGCGCGGCGTAGCCGTGCAGTCGAATCGCCTCGTCCTGGCTCTCCACCCAAATGAGTTGCTCCGCCAGTTCGCCGCCAAACAGCCGCTCGATGCGGCTCGACCAGGGACTCGCCGGCGGCAAATCATGCACCTCGCGCTCGTTGTGCCGCAGCGTGAAGTGCACGTGCGGATGCGCCAGCGCCACTCGCGTGACCGCCTCTGCGATGTGCCCCATCTCGGTCTGCGTCGAGCGCAAAAACTTTCGCCGCACCGGCGTGTTGAAGAACAGGTCGGCCACCTCCATCGTCGTGCCGGTGGGGCAACCGCACGGTTCGACGCCGCGGCCGAGGCCGCCCTGCACCTCCAATTGCGCGCCGGCCGCCGTGTCGCTGGTGCGGCTGCGGATCGTCAACCGGCTCACCTCGGCGATCGACGCCAACGCCTCGCCCCGAAACCCCAGCGTCCCAATCCGAAACAGATCGTCGGCGTCCGCGATCTTGCTCGTGGCGTGGCTCGCCACCGCCAGCGGCAAATCGTCGGGCTCGATCCCATGCCCGTTGTCGACGATGCGGATCAGCTCCGTCCCCCCTTTGACCACCGACACATCGACGCGCGTGGCGCCGGCGTCGAGCGCGTTCTCCATCAACTCCTTGACGACGCTCGCGGGCCGCTCGACCACCTCCCCTGCGGCGATCTTGTTGACCACGCTCGGCGATAATTGGCGAATCTTGCCCAAGGCGAATCCGTTCCTCTGGGATGAGGCCGCCCCTAGCCTACAGTTGATACTCTTTAATCTTGCGGTACAGCGTCCGCTCGCCAATGCCCAACAGTTTAGCAGCCTCCTCGCGATTACCCCCCGCAAAGCGCAGCGTCTCGGCGATGAACAACCGCTCCAGGTCTTCCAGCGGCTTGCCCACCATGCCCGCCAGGCTGGTTGGCGGCGCGTCGCTCGGCGCCTCCTCCGCGCCCGATAGCTCTGGCGGCAGATCGTCGAGGTCGAGCACGCCGTCGTAATCGACCACCACCATGCTCTCCACCACGTTGCGCAACTGCCGCACGTTGCCCGGCCAGTCGTACGCCATCAGCACGCGCCGCGCCGCGGTCGACATGCTATTGACCGTCTTGCCGTGCCGCGCCGCGAACTGCTTGATGAAGTGCTCGATCAACAGCGGAATATCTTGCGCGCGATCGGCCAGCTTCGGCAGGTAGATCGTCACCACTTTCAGTCGATAGTACAAATCGCGCCGAAACGTCCCCGCCGCGATCGCCTCTTCCAGGTTGCGGTTGGTCGCCGACAAGATGCGCACGTTCACCTGGATCGGCTCGTTCGACCCGACCCGCGTGATCTCGTTGTTCTCCAGCACCCGCAGCAGTTTGATCTGCGTGGCCAGCGGCATGTCGCCCACTTCGTCCAAAAAAAGCGTGCCGCCGTTGGCGTACTCGAACTTGCCAATCCGGTCGGCAGAGGCGTCGGTGAACGCCCCCCGCACATGCCCGAACAGCTCGCTCTCCAAGATGTTCTCGCTCAATGCCGCGCAGTTCAGCGCCACGAACGGCTTGTTCTTGCGTGGGCTGTTCTGGTGGATCGCCTGCGCCACCAGTTCCTTGCCCGTCCCCGTCTCCCCCTGAATCAATACGCTCGCGTTGTTCGGCGCGATCCGCTTCAAGCGGTCGATCACGTCGTGCATCTGTGGGCTCGACCCCACCACTCCCTCAAAGCCAAACTTCTCGTCGAGCCGGCGGTTCAGATCGGCGTTCTGCTGCCGCAGCCGCAGCGACTCGCTCGCCCGCTCCACCACTGCGCGCAATTGCTTCAGGTCGAGCGGCTTCTCCAGGTAGTTGAAGGCCCCCTGCTGCACCGCCTGCACTGCCGACGGCACCGAGCCATGCCCCGTCACCATAATCACCTCGGCGTCGGGCAGCGACTCTTTGGCCCGCCGCAAGATTTCCAGCCCGTCCAAGTCGTTCATCACCAGATCGGTGATCACAACGTCGAACTCGCCTTGTTCGATCTGCTTGGCGCCCGCCGCGCCGCTCGTCGCCACCGTGCAATCGTAGCCGCTGCGCGACAAACTCTCGGCCACCGCCTCGGCATGCGCGGGCTCGTTGTCCACAATCAACACGCGCGCCGCGGCCGTCTGCGGCACAGCGGCGGCCGTGCCGGCGGCGCGAGATTCATGGTTCGTTGCGGCGGCGCGAGACATCTCGCCGATGATACCCCAGCCGCCACACCCTCACCAGCGGCGCAACCTCTCACGCGCGCAGCCCCGCGCCATAGCGGCGTTTAGGCGCTACTCCCCGCGATCGCCTCCCAAAGCTCGGGCACCCCCTGCCCGCTCGCGCCAATCGTGCTCAAGACCGGCGGCAATTCTTTGTTCGCCGACAGCGACAGCGCCGAGGTCAGTTGCTGCCGCACCCGATCGGCGCCCGGCAAGTCCGACTTGTTCACCACGATCAAATCGGCCACCTCGATCAGCCCCGCCTTCTCCCATTGCACTTCATCGCCCGTGTGCGGAGTGACCAATAGCGCCAACTTGTCCACCACCTGCCGCGCGGCCACCTGGTCCTGTCCCACGCCGACGGTCTCGACCAATATCACGTCAAAGCCAAACGCCTTGAGCCACTGGACGCACACCCCCACCGCGTCGGAAAGCCCTCCCGTCGCGCCGCGCGTCGAGAGACTGCGAAAAAACACCCCATCGTCCGCCGGATCGAGTCGCATGCGAATGCGGTCCCCCAACAGCGCGCCCCCCGTCACCGGGCTCTGCGGATCGCTGGCCAGCACCGCCACGCTCAGGCCTTGACTGCGGATATGCTCGACCAGCGCGGCGACCAATGTGCTCTTGCCCGCCCCGCCGCTGCCAGTCAGTCCCACCACCAACTGGCGCTTGCCGTGCGGAACCTGTGGCGCGGGCGGCGCCGTGCCTATCTCGGCCAGCGACAAAAGCTCAGCCAGCGCGCGGCGATCGTGCAGGGCGAAGTCGGTCAACAATTGCTCGGCGGTGCGGCGCATGGCTCGGATGATACTCGCGCCCGGCCCCGGTCACAACGAACCGCCCCGCGCGTCGCGCGCCCTCACTTTAGCGCCGCCCGCGGAGTGACTAAGATATAGTGTTTGCTCCCACCACCTTGCGCACCAAGGCTCACCCCGCATGTCTAGCGCCTACATCATCGCCGGCTGCCGCACCCCCATCGGCAAGTTTCAAGGAGGACTGTCCTCCCTCCCCGCCACCAAACTAGGCGCCATTGCCGTCGCCGAGGCCGTTCGTCGCAGCGGGCTATCCCCGGAGCTCGTTCAAGAAGTCATCCTCGGCAACATCCTGAGCGCGGGACTCGGTCAGGCCCCCGCGCGGCAGGCCGCGCTCGGCGCGGGGCTACCCCCCAGCGTCGCCGCGCTCACCATCAACAAGATGTGCGGTTCCGGCCTTAAGGCTGTCATGCTCGCCGATCAGGTCATCCGCGCCGGCGATGCCGAAGTCATCGTCGCCGGTGGCATGGAGAGCATGAGCCGCGCGCCGCACCTCATCATGGGCGCCCGCGAAGGTTGGAAGTTCGGCCATCAGCAAGTGCTTGACTCGATGATCCACGACGGTCTGTGGTGCGCCATCGAAGACATGGCCATGGGCGCCGAGGCCGACTACATCGCCGCCAGTCGCGGCGTCAGCCGACAAGATCAAGACGCCTTCTCCGTCGAGAGCCATCGCCGCGCCGCCGCCGCGATCGACTCCAAACAATTCGACGCCGAGATCGTCCCCGTCGTCATCGCCAATCGCAAAGGAGACGTCACCATCCACCGCGACGAGGGGCCGCGCGCGGACACCTCGCTCGCCGGCCTCGCCAAGCTGCGCCCCGCCTTCGGCGCCGATGGCACGGTGACCGCGGGCAACGCCTCGCAGTTGAGCGATGGCGCCGCCGCCGTCGTGGTCGTAAGCGAGCGCGTCGCCAGCCAGGTTAATTCACCCATCAAAGCCCGCATCATCGCCTGCGCCACCAGCGGCGTCCCGGCCAAAGAAATCTTCATCGCCCCCGTCAGCGCCATGCAGCAGGCGCTCTCCAAGGCGGGCATGACCCTGGCCGACATCGATCTGGTGGAACTGAACGAGGCCTTCGCTGCCCAATGCCTGGCCTGCATGCGTCCGCTCGACCTCTGTGCCGACAAGACCAACATCCACGGCGGCGCGGTCGCGCTCGGCCACCCCATCGGCGCCAGCGGCGCCCGTGTGCTGGTCACGCTACTGCACGCGCTGGCCGCGCGCGGCGCCAAGCGCGGCCTGGCCTCGCTCTGCCTCGGCGGCGGCAATGCCGTCGCCATGATCGTCGAACGCGTGTAACCACCACTCCACCGCCCTGCGAAATCTCACGAGCGACTTTGACATGGCGATCGGATCAAAAACCAGCCCCTACGAAGCGTGGCGCGCGGCGCTGGCCCAAAGCGCCGAGCGCGACACCAGTCTCACCACCGTCAGCGGCCGACCGATCGAGCCCCTCTACTACCCGGCCGAGCCCAGCGACGAGTTCGAGTCACAGGTCGGTTGGCCTGGCCAATATCCCTTCACCCGCGGCGTCCACGCCAATCTCTATCGCGGGCGGCTCTGGACCATGCGCCAGTTCGCCGGCTTCGGCACGCCAGAAGAAACCAACGACCGCTTCAAGTTCCTTCTGGAAAAAGGTCAAAACGGCCTCAGCACCGCCTTCGATCTGCCCACCCTCATGGGACTCGACAGCGATCACCCCATGTCGCGCGGCGAGGTGGGCCGGCTGGGCGTGGCGGTCGACTCCATCCGCGACATGCAGCGGCTCTTTCAAGACATCGATCTGGGCCGCGTCTCCGTCTCCATGACGATCAACGCCCCGGCCTGCATCATCCTGGCCTACTATCTGGTCACCGCCGAGCGGCAAGGCGTGCCGTGGCCCAAGCTGCGCGGCACCATTCAAAACGACATTCTCAAAGAGTATCACGCGCAAAACGAATACGTCTTTCCGCCGTGCCCTAGCGTCGGACTGGTGATCGACACCATCCAGTACTGCGCCCAGCACGCGCCGCAGTTCAATCCCGTCTCGATCAGCGGCTATCACATCCGCGAGGCGGGCGCCACCGCCGCCGAAGAACTCGCCTTCACCCTCGCCGACGGCTTCCACTACGTCGAGCAAACCATCGAGCGCGGGCTAGCCGTCGACGACTTCGCCCCGCGCCTGTCGTTCTTCTTCAACGCCCACAACGACTTCCTCGAAGAAATTGCCAAGTACCGCGCCGCCCGCCGTATCTGGGCCCGCCACCTCCGCGAGCGCTACGGCGCGCAAAACCCCAAAAGCTGGATGCTCCGCTTCCACGCCCAAACCTCCGGCGTCAGCCTGCAAGCGCAGCAGCCAGAGGTCAACGTCGTCCGCGTCGCCTATCAAGCCCTGGCCGCGGTGCTCGGCGGTTGCCAATCGCTGCACACCAACAGCCGCGACGAGGTCCTCTCGCTCCCCACCGAGGAGGCGGTGACCATCGCCCTGCGCACCCAGCAGGTGCTCGCCTACGAAACCGGCGTCGCCAACTCGGTCGATCCGCTCGGCGGCAGCTACGCCGTCGAGGCGCTCACCGCCGAACTGGAAGCAGAGGCCGAGGCCATCTTCGCCGAGATCGAACGCCAAGGCGGCATGATCGCCGCCATCGAAAATGGCTACTTCCGCCGCCGCATCGCCGATAGCGCCTTCCTCTATCAACGCGAGGTCGACGCCGGTCGCAAGCTGGTCGTCGGCGTCAACGCCTTCACCGAACAAGGCGGCAAGATTCCCATTCTGGAAATCCATCCCGAAATCGAGCAGCGGCAAAACGCCAATCTCGCTCGCCTCAAAACCGAGCGCGACGCCGCCGCCGTCAGCCGCGCGCTAGACGAGGTCCGCGCCGCCGCTCGCCGGCAAGACAACATCATGCCGTCGCTGTTGGAGGCCGCTCGGCAAGACGCCACCGTCGGCGAACTGGTCCGCGCCCTGGCCGACGCGCTTGGCCGCTACAATCCCGCCATCTAATCGCTCAACACCCCTAGGCCGTGCCATGCCCGCCCCTGCCGCCGCCAAATCCGCCCGCCCCGCGCGTCCGATTCGCGTGGTCCTCGCCAAGATCGGACTCGATGGCCACGACCGCGGCGTGCAGGTGATCGCCCGCGCCCTGCGCGACGCTGGCATGGAGGTCATCTACACCGGCCTCTGGCAAAGCCCCGAGGCGGTGGTCCGCGCCGTCGAGGAAGAAGACGCCGATGTCCTCGGCATCAGCCTCCTCTCTGGCGCCCACATGGTCCTCATGCCGTCGCTCATGGCCGATCTGCGCCAGCGTGGGCTGGACCATGTGCAGGTCATCCTCGGCGGCATCATCCCTGAAGAAGACCTCCCCGCGCTCGCCGCGCTCGGCGTGGCCAAGGTCTTCACCCCCGGCGCGTCGCTCACCGACGTCGCCGCGTTCGTGGCATCCGCCGTTCGCGGGTAACGCCTGCCGCCGCTGCGGCGCCGTCATCTGAACCGGAGTTAAATCAATGGACGACCCGCTGCCGCTCATTCAACAAGCGATGAAGGGGCTTCTGCCCGACCTGTTGGGCATGGAGTTCACGCTGGTCACGCCAGAGCGCGTCGTCGCCACGCTCACGGTTCGGCCAGAGCTATGCACCGTCGGCGGCATCTTGCACGGCGGCGCGATCATGGCCTTCGCCGACACCCTTGGCGCCACCGCCACGGTGATCAACCTGCAAGGCGGTTCGACCACCACCATCGAATCGAAGACCAACTTCTTGCGCGCTGCGCCGGCCGGCACGGTCGTCACCGGCGAAACCACGCCGCTGCACCGTGGCGGCACAACCATGGTGTGGCAAACCCGCGTCACCACCGCCGATGGCAAGCTCGTGGCCAACGTCGTGCAAACTCAACTGGTGCTCAAGGGGAAGTGAGCGGATACCTCCATCGCGCACTTTGCCAGTAGGCCCGTCCATGCAACGCGCGCTCCAAATCATCGCCTTCATCGCTGGCTGCCTGATCTTCGGCATGCTCATGGCCTGGCGTGGCGAGCTAACGAATATCTTCGCCAGAGCGCTGGTCGCGGCGCTGGCCGGCGCCGTGCTGGGTCTCACCATTGCCCTCGCACGCCACGCCCGCGCCAATCCGTGACGCGAATCACTTGATGACAACAATCAAAATGGCCCTGCCGCCGTCACTGCGCGGCGAATGCGGACTTCTGGCGCCAACGTGCAATGGCGCAGATTCACGGTCCAGGAATTCAAGTCACGACTAGCTTGAACTGCTCAACAGCGTTGCTGCCGCTCTTGCGAAAGGGGCGCGGCATGGGCTGGGCAACGCCACGGCCGTCGACCGCTCGGCAACGAAAGGTGTGCTCCCCCGCCGGCAAACCGGGATGCACGCCGGCCCAATGCACGGCGCAAAAGCGCAGCGGCCACGTTGCGGGCCTCCCCGTTGCGGAGTCAAATCCGTGAGTGCCCGGCGGAATCTTGTCGTCCGGCAGGCCGCCCCCCCAGGTGTCAGGCGCACCAAGAATCTCCATGTCGATCCATGGTGCCGCCGCTTCGCCAGAAGCGTCTTTGCTCTCCCCGTTGCGCGACTCGACGCAGGCCTGCACTTTACTGATGCCGCCGACGCCAACCTGCGCGTATCCTGTCAGCGCGAATGGCTCGCCCGCCTTCACTTGGCGCGGCGCCGAGATCGTCGCCGCAAAGGTCTTCATCGGGCTGTCGATGTCGTTGCCCTCCTCGGCGTATGTGTCGTTGGCATGAAAGAGATTGCTCAGCACGATGTGCGAAATCCATTTCACCGACTTGAAGCCATACGCCTCTGGAACCACCATGCGCACCGGCCCGCCGCGTTGACTGCTGAGCCACTGACCATTGAGCTTGTAGCACAAGATGATCGGCGGCAAATCGAAATAATCCTCCAGCACGCGACCAATCGGCAGCGAACTGCGAAATATTTGCTCCGCATCGTCGTTGTGATAGCCATAGTAAAACACTCGCCGCGTGTCCTCGCGTGGCTGCGCCAGCCAGATCACCTCGCGCAATGGCACCCCTTCCCAGAGTCCCATGCCCAATGGGCAGCCAAGATTCAAGCAGGTCATGATCTTCGGAAAGCGCACGGCATGCTTCTCGCCTAGCGCCAACAGCCCGTTGAAGTCGAGCGCACGCTTGTTTTCCTTGGTCAACGGATTGCGCAAACGCACCGGATGATCTGGATCGGCAATCACTTCCAACCGCCAAGTGTCGCGCGTCATGCCGACCTCGGCCTTCTTCTCCACCGGCAACGAATGCGGCACGGGATCGCCGCGCGAAACATCGCCAAATAACTCGTCGGGCGTCAAGTAACTGCCAAACCGCTTGGCTTTCTCCTCGGCATTCGGCAACAGCGATCCGCCGGTCGCGGCGTCCGCTCGATCCACCGAGTTCAACACGGCCGGCACTGCCAGGCCCGCCGCGCCCAGCTTGAGAAAATACCGTCGCGTCAATTCGCGATGCCGCGAAAGAAAGTCGCTCAGCGGTTTCATTGATGTGACTCCAAAAAAAGCCCACGCGCGACGGCTATCCATCGCGCGTGGGCCTCTATGCTGCATAACGCCCCGCGGCGGCAAGGTTACTCCGCTCGCTTCGCCTCGAACTTCGTCGAGCGCGTCTGGCCGTCGATGTCGATCTCGACATCCCCCGCCAGCGTGTCGCCTTCGATCTCGCCCGAGTAGTTGACCACCAGCTTGCGGCCGTCGCGCTCGCGCTCTACCGAGAACGTCAACTTGTTGCCGTCCAGCTTGGCGTCGGTCACTTTGGCGTCGCCGGCCGGGCCCGAGTATTCGCCGCCGATCGCGTCGCCGTCTTGCGTCAGCTTCACGGTCGACTCGATCTTTTCGCCGTTCTCGCCGTCGATGGCGATGTTCCAAGTGCCGGCGACGTTGGCGCCCTTGCTGCGCGAGCCTTCAATGTCGGCGACGCCGAGTTGGCCTCCCAGGTCGTAGTCGGCGGTGCCGGCCAATTTGTCTCCCTCCGGCTTCACCTTGTACTTCACCACGATCTCTTGCCCGTTGAAGTCGTGCTTCACGGTGAAGGTCAACTCGCCGTCGACCAGCTTGCCATCCTCGATCTCGGCCTGCGTCTCTTCGCTCCATTCGTACTTGCCGGTGACGGCGTCCCCCTCATGCTTCAGGTGCGCCTTCGGCTCGAACGTTCCTCCTTCGCTGGTCGCCACCAACAACCAAGTGCCGTTCAGGTCGATCTCCGGCGCCGCCCGCTCCCCTGTCACGTCGAGCGTCCCCTGCTCACCCCCCAACTCGTAGTCGACCGTGCCGCTCAGTTCCTTCCCCTCCAGCTTGCACTTGAACTTCGACACCAGCGGCGTGCCGCCAAAATCGCCTTCCAGCGTGAAAGCCAGTTCGCCATCTTTGAAGCTCACCTCTTTCACTTCCGACTCGCGGCCGTCATCCCCCGTCAGCTTGCCGCTGTAGTTGTCGCCATCCTGCTTCACGCTCAGCACCGGTTGCAGCGTTTGACCGTCGGGCGTGTTGATCGACAGCTTCCAGTCTCCCGCGATCGTGTTCGCCCCGGCGCGGGTGCCCACGACCGGCAGTGTCCCGACCTCGGAGCCCAATTCAAAATCGACCGAGCCTTCAAAGCCGTCGGCATCCAATTTTCCCTTGAAGCTCGACTTCAACTCTTGTCCGCCAAAGTCGCGCGCGATCTTGAAGGTCAATTCGCCATCCTTGATGGCGCCATCCTGGATCTCGGTCTCTTCGCCATCGTCCCCCTTGAGCGTTCCGGTCACCTTTTCGCCATCTTGCTTGAGATTGACCTGCAAGTTGAGGCTGCCGCCGTCGGGCGTGTTGACCACCATTTCCCAATCGCCGGTCGCATCGACCTTGTCGTCCGCCATGGCGGTCGGCATGGTCAGACAAATCAGCGTAAGAATCAGGCTCATTGCGAAGGCGAGGCGCGAGTTCATACAACGTCTTTCGTGATCGAGGGAAACACCAGACTTGCAAGGCCGGCACATCGCTGGCCCAGTGTTTGGCCACTATACTCCTCGCGCCAGTCAGAAACCACAATCGCGCCGCCAGACCCGAATCGCCAAGGGCAGGCCCATCCCGGTGGCCGCGCAGCGCGCCCCCGTCTCTCCGTTCAGCTGCCGTGATCGCGCGAAAGCTGGCGGCCGCGGCGACGACACCCGTTGTAGTCGCCTCACCGGCGCCGATGAGCGACGAAATGACTCCGGCTCCAAATTGGCAAACCAAGATTGCCAGTTGTGTTGTCGTGCTTGGCTGATTTGCCGAACCACGCGGGCGGCGTCCTGACTACTGTCGCAGGCCACCCGCCAGCCTCACGGCCAAGGCATTGCTGTCCAGCGCCGTCCCGAACCCGCGCGCGAAATCGGTCGTTCACCGAATTCGATTCCCAATTCCGAAAACTCCGAAAACCCCCTGGGTTGTCTGTCCGCCGATCGCACGCCGCAAATCGTGTCTATTAATGATGTTGCGTGGCCAACGCGCCCGGCATTGCCCGGTTACCGGAGAGGAGTTTTCGGAGTTTACCCCCCCTGTTTCTCGATTCTTCGTGCAAAACGAATCCCCACCACCGCGACCAAATGCGCGCAATCTGAGTCAAAATCGTTTTGCTTTTTGAGCCACCCTTTTGGTAGCCTGGGACCAGCGACGCACGAGCAAGAAACCGCCGCCCATAAGATCGCTGGCGAGATCGCTGGCGGCGAGTTGCGCCGGCCGTGCGCTGCGGTACCCCCTGAGTTTTCGCAGCAGATTCGTCTGCGACGAGGCAGATATTGGTTTGCTTAATAAACCAATGCAGCGGGATAGCCCAAAAAAAGTGAGGCTGTTGGGACTCGAACCCAAGACCTACGGATTAAAAGTCCGTTGCTCTACCGACTGAGCTACAGCCTCGCGCAAAGTACCCGCGCAGTGTCACCTTACGACGCCGCCCCCGTCAAGTGGCGCAGCGACTGCCGTTCGCCTGCGACTACGGACGCATAGCGATTTGCAGCCCGCCGCGCCACCGGCATAGAGTAAAGGAGTGCGCATCCACTTGTGGAGTTCGCCCGCAACTGCCCTCGCCCCGCCGATTTCGCCGACAATCCCCCAATTGCCGTAGACAGTGCCCGTCGCCGCGTACTGCAATTTCGGCCACACCCGCGTCACGAGATCGCCATTGACCGCCCCCCCCGATATAGCGCCTTCGACCAAAGTCTCAGAGCGCCCGGCCGCGTCTGCAGACTCCGGCCGGCATTCCGCCGCGCGCGTTTCGCGCTGGGAGTTTGTGGTGGTCTTTCTCATCGCGCTGGTGGCGATCTCGGTCGCTCGCTGGGACGTGCTCCATTCCCCCCCCTGGCAAGACCAGGCCACCGGCCTCTGGACCGAGGCAGACTTTCTGGCTGAAACGCGGTTCGACTTTTGGCGGCTGCGCTATCAAGAAAACCACTACTTCGATCAACCCAGCGGCGCTCGCTCGTACATGATCAGCGCGCAGCCGGCGATGATCGCCGCGCTGATGCTGGCGCTCCCCAGCATCGACTCGGTGATTGTCTTGGTGCGCCTCGGCAGCTTTGTGTGCGGCGCCCTGTCGCTTGCCATCGTGTGGATTCTGGCGGCGCCGATCGCCGGGCGCGCCATCGCCACACTCGCCACGGTCGCGCTTGGCGCCACGCCAATGTTCATCACGCAGGTCGAACACATGGGCATGGACGTGCCGCTCATGCTGTGGACGCTCATCACCATTTGGCTGCTGGCCAATGGCCGCTACCGCGCCGCCGCACTCGCCTCGGCCGTGGCCTTCTTGATGAAGTCCAGCGGCCAACTCGTCACCACCGCCGGCGCCGCGCTGGTGCTATTCAAGCTGTTGACGTCGCGCCACGATGACCGCGCCACGCGAACATGGCTCTGGCAATCGCTGGCCTTGTTCACGCTGGTCTTTGTTGCCGAGACGTTGTTCACTGCCTGGGGAGACACCACCATCCTCTTTCGGCTCGTGGCGCCTTGGCCCAGCACGTCGCGCCTGCCATGGGCAATGCTCTACACCACGCCCGACGTGGTGGCGCTGCTTGCCATCGCAAGTGTGGCGACTCTTATCGTGGGCATCGCCTACTTGCGGCAAAACGGTTGGCGGCGCGCGCTCGCCGCCGCGACCACCGAGCAAACCGCGGTGCTGGCAAGCTGGATCTTGATCGGTCTCGCCCTGTTCGCCGCCTGGCGCTATCTGTATTGCCCGCGCTATTTTCTGTGCGCGCTGCCCGGCGTCTATCTCTGTCTGGTCGCGGCAATCACGGCGCTGCCGGCCGGTCACAAGCTGGCCATGGTCGGCCTGTGCTGCGTGATCGTCGGCAACTTGGCAAATCAATACGGCCGATTCTTTCCCGATATTGCCCGCGTCACTACGGCCGATCTGGCGCGCGATCCCAGCCTCACCATTCGCTCCTGTCTCTACCGCGAGCGCAGTCGCGAGTATCTGGCCGAGCACCTGGCGAACCAGCGCACCATCGATTATCTGGTCGAGCATCATTCCGACCGGCTGATCTTCGTTGAGCCGCCGTTCTTGTTCTTGATGACCCGGCCACGCCTAGGCTATGTCGATCGTCCGCTTCATGCGGTCACTCCGGCGGTCTACGATCCCACGGTTCAACAAGTCTATGCGCAGCTTGTCGAGGCGCAGCGCCGTGGCAATCCTGACGCGGGACCCTTGTTCGTGCAGTTCGCCGCCAGCCGCATTACGCTGCCGCCGCCTGCGGACGACGAGATCCTCTACTCCGATCAACTCACGCCGCCGCTATTGGTCTATCAGCCGCGCTTCGCGCCCGAGTTGGTCGCCGACCAACATAAGTTTGAAGAGGCGTACCTCGACAGCACCTGGAACACCAACTGGATTGGCGAGCGCGTGCAAACCCGCTGGCCCTTTCTCATGCGCACCGGCCGCTTGCAGCGCGCCCGCGCGGAACTGGACCAGGCGCTCGGCTTCACGCCCTACGACGCCAGTCTGCGCGCGCGGCGGCTGGAGTTGGAAGCGCTCGAATCCAAGCGCGCCGCTGGCGTCGAGTCGCCGGCCGGCCCTCCTCTATCCGCAGCCATCGACAGGAAGTCCACACGACCAACGCCATGAACGACGCCGAACTGGTCCCCCGCTACCTCGCCCAGTTTCACCCCAAGCGGGTGCCGCATCACTTCACCGATGTGCTCATCATCGGCGGCGGCTTGGCCGGGCTGCGCGCCGCCATGGCGGTCGATCCGGCCCTTTCGGTGCTAGTGGTCACCAAACTCAACCTCGCCCAGTCGAACAGCCAGTACGCGCAAGGCGGCATCGCCGGCGTCCTCGATCCCGAAGATCGCTTCGAAAACCACATCGCCGACACCTTGCGCGCCGGTGGCTCGCTCTGCGATCGCGCAGTCGTCGAGATGGTCGTGCGCGAGGCGCCGCGACATATCCTCGAACTCATCGAATGGGGCACCCACTTCGATCTGGCCGACAGCGCCGGCCACTTGGCGCTTGGCCGCGAAGGCGGACATAGTCACGATCGCATCGTCCACGCGCTCGGCGACGCCACCGGCCAAGAGGTGATGCGCGCCGTGATCGCCCGCGCCAATCGCCTGGCCAATATCGACACTTGGCAAAACACCTTCACGCTCGATCTGCTCACCGAGGCAGGCCTCTGCCGCGGCGCGCTGGTTTGGAATCCGCGGCATGGCAAGACCTTTATCTGGGCCAAGCAAACCATCCTCTGCACTGGCGGTTGCGGACAGGTCTATCGTGAAACGACCAACCCCGAGGTCGCCACCGGCGACGGACTGGCCCTCGCCTATCGCGCCGGCGCCGAACTGCGCGACATGGAGTTCATGCAGTTCCATCCCACCGTCTTGTACATCGCCGGCTCCAGCCGCCACCTCATCACCGAAGCCATTCGCGGCGCCGGCGCCTATTTGGTCGATCGCGCCGGCCACCGCTTCATGCCCGACTATGACGAACGCGCAGAACTCGCCCCGCGCGACATCGTCAGCCAGGCGATCGTGAGCCAGATGGAAAAGTCGCGGCATCCCAATGTCTATCTCGATCTCAGCCATCTCGATTCCGAAAAAGTCCGCGCGCGCTTTCCCGGCATTGCCACGCTGTGCGCCCAGTTCGGGCTCGACATCACGCGCGATCCCATCCCAGTTCGCCCTGGCGCGCACTACATGATCGGCGGCGTCACTGTCGACATGCAAGGTCGCACCACCGTCGAGCGACTATGGGCCGCCGGCGAGGTGACCTCCAGCGGACTGCATGGCGCCAATCGTTTGGCGTCGAACAGCTTGCTGGAAGGTCTGGTCTATGGCGCGCGGGCCGGCGCCGGCGCCAGCGCCGCGGCCGCCAGCATCGCCGATAACTTTAGCGCCCTGCCGATCGAAAATCCCCCCACGCCAGAACCTGACGAACGGCTCGACCTGGCCGACATCCGCAACTCGCTCAAAAGCCTCATGTGGCGCAGCATCGGCATTCGCCGGCACGAACCCGAACTCGGCGAAGCTTTGCAAACGGTTGATCGTTGGCAACGCTATGTGTTGCGGCGGCAATTCAACGATCCTGCTGGCTGGGAGTTGCAAAACATGCTGCTGGTCTCGCGACTCATGATCGCCGCCGCGCGCCAGCGCGAAGAGTCGCGCGGCGTCCATCTGCGCGAAGATTATCCCAACCTCGACGAGTCGCGCTGGCGACGCCATATCGCCTTTCAGCGCCGCGATGAACCAACAACGTGAACTAGCTCCCAGATTGTTCGGCGAGCGGCGAATATCATAGTGACGCGAGTTTTCCATTCGGAGGCGAGTTGAGCGGCGGCATGTCCACTTCCATCGAACCCGGCGCATCGCGCCTCGTCGAAGTCGATGCGCTCCGCGGCTTCGCGCTGTTCGGCATTCTCGTGGTCAACAGCGCCGTCTTCGCCTCTCCCTATTACGGATCGGGACTGGCCGACCCCGCCTTTACCTCGCCGCTCGACCAGGCCACGCGCTGGCTGCTGGCGACCTTCTTTGAAGGCAAGTTCTATCTGCTCTTTTCCTTTCTGTTCGGCTACAGCTTCACCTTGCAAATGGCCTCGGCCGAGCGCGCCGGCGCGAACTTTCTCCCGCGTATCTGGCGCCGCCAAATCGGTTTGGCGCTGATTGGTATTGCGCATGCCGTGCTGCTCTATCCGGGCGATATCCTCACCACCTACGCCGTCCTGGGGCTGGTGCTGTTGGCGCTGCGCCGTATTTCCGACCGTCGCGCGTTGCAACTCGCCGTGTTGCTGGTTGTGCTGATTGCACTGTTGCTCGCCACGGCTGGCTTGACCATGTGGCTGCTGTCAGAAGGGCCCGATCCTGCCACAATTCATGCCGATTCTCGACAGGCAATTGCCGCGTATCGCCAGTCACCCGCAACGGCCTTGTGCCAGAATTTGCGTGATCTCCCTGAATCACTCCTTGGCATTGGCCTCTTGCAGGCGCCGTCCGCGCTAGCCATGTTCCTGTTGGGACTCGTCGCGGGACGCCGGCGATTGTTCGCCGAACTTTTGGATCATCGACACATCCTGCAGCGCATGTTGTGGATCGGCATGCTGGTTGGCCTGCCGGGCGCGCTCGGCTACGCCTACGCCACAACCAGGTTCAACGACTTGGCGATTAGCGTCCTCGGCCTCGCGCTCGGGTGGCTCACGGCGCCGCTGCTGACCGGCGCCTATATCGCCGCCGCGATGCTCGCCTTTCAAACGCCGCGCGGCGGTCAGGCCGCTCGGCGTTTGGCCCCCGCCGGTCGCATGGCGCTCTCCAACTATCTGCTGCAATCTCTCGTCTGTGCGCTCATTTTTACTGCCTATGGCCTGGGCGAGGTCGGCCGCATCGCGCCGCCGGCTGTGCTGCTCTTGGCCTGTGGCATCTTCACCGGCCAATTGGCGCTGAGCGACTGGTGGCTACGCGAGCATACCTATGGTCCTGTCGAATGGCTGCTCCGGGCGCTGACATTGGCCAAATGGCCTGCCTGGCGCACGCCACCAGCGGCCCCAATTGCCAAAACTTGCTGAACACTCCCGCTGCGACGGGCGTAAAGCCAGTATCAGAGCCAATCTGGCGTCTGCCGCGCGCCGCGATTTCGTGGGGGTCAATCGACCATTGCCGGCAGCGTGCATCTTCAATCGCACTAGACAGATACGTGCAAGATACTATCTTAGAAAGCCTACCTGTACCGGGGACGCTCGCCGTCGCCAGTCGTCGGCCTGCGCCGGCGAGATATTCGTTCGGCCGTTCCCAGGGATCCATACCCCTTGGCCGGACGGCATTCAGGCGCGGGGAAGCCTCCAATGCAGTTTGGGAGCGCGCCGCCTGTGGCCGACGGCTTCCACCCCGGCCCTGGCAATCATCACCAGCTCGAAGGAGCTATTCACGATGAAAGAGCAATCTGGTCCCGCCATGATCGAGGCGGTCAACCTCTCGAAGTACTACGGCGAATTTGCCGCCACCGAAAACGTCTCCTTCACGGTGCGGCAAGGCGAAGTGGTCGCCTTTCTTGGCCCCAACGGCGCCGGCAAAAGCACCACCATGAAGCTCCTCACCGGCTACCTCGCCCCTAGCACCGGTTCGGCAAGGATCGCCGGACACGACATGAACTCCGATCGCCTCGCGGGCGCCAAGCGGCTGGGCTACCTCCCCGAAAATGGCCCCCTCTATCCCGATATGAGCCCCCGCGAACTGCTCAACTTCTTCGCCGACGCGCGCGGCCTCTCGGGCAAGTACAAAGACACCCGCATCGACGCGGTGATCCAGCTCTGCGATCTCGGCAGCGTCATTGGCAAGCCCATCGGCAAACTCTCCAAGGGCTATCGACAGCGCGTTGGCATGGCGCAAGTCCTGCTGCACGAACCCGACGTGCTGATCATGGACGAACCGACCGCCGGCCTCGATCCCAACCAAATTCGCGAAGTGCGCGAAACCATCCGCAAACTGGGCGAGCAAAAAACCATTCTGCTCTCCACGCACATCTTGCAAGAAGTCGAAGCCATGGCGGGCCGCGTGCTGTTCATCAACGAAGGCCGCCTGGTCTTCGATGGCCCCACCAGCGAATTTCGTCTGCAAGATCGCTCGCTCGATCAACGCTTCCAGGACCTCACCGCCGCTTCGTAATTGCCTCCTCAGGCGACCCGTATTTCCCAAGACTCCACTTGCCTCAAAGCCCACGCTAAGAACGCCATGAACTTCAACGTCATCCGCGCCATCTTCCGTCGGAACTTCATCAGCTACTTCAGCAACCCGACGGGCTATGTGTTCATCTGCGTGTTCGTGCTGCTCACCGGCATCGCGGCCTTTTGGCCCAACGAGTTCTTCAACAACAACCTGGCGAATCTCGATCAGCTCAATCGCTACCTGCCGCTGATCATGTTGATCTTCATTCCGGCGATCACCATGAGCGTGTGGGCCGAAGAACGTCGGCAAGGCACCGACGAACTGCTGCTCACCATCCCCGCCACCGACCTGGAAGTGGTGATGGGCAAATATCTGGCGACGGTCGCCATTTTCACGGTGGCGCTCTTGTTCTCCGTGACCAATGTGCTGGTGCTGATGCTCTTGGGCGACCCCGACATCGGGTTGCTGGTCGGCACCTATCTCGGTTATTGGTTTGTGGGCGTGGCGATGCTGGCCATTGGCATGGTGGCGTCGTTCCTGACGGCCAATCTCACGGTCGGCTTTATTCTCGGCGTCCTGTTCAACGCCCCGTTGGTTTTTGCCGACGCCGCCGAAGTCATCCTGTCCAACGAATTGACCCGTGGCGTGCGCCACTGGAGCCTGGCGGAGCAGTTCCGCGATTTCGGCCGTGGCGTGATCAGCCTGTCGAGCGTGGTGTACTTTCTGTCCATCATCGGCGTCTCGCTCTATCTCTGCATGGTGCTCATCGGCCGCCGCCACTGGTGGGGTGGTCGCGATGGCCATTCGCTGCTCGGCCACTACATCGTGCGCGCCGTGGCGCTGGTGGCCTTCGCCTGCGGATTGACCATGTTGGTGTCGCACTTCGATCGTCGCTTCGATGTCAGCTCCGAGCGGCTCAGTTCGCTCTCGCCGCAAACCGTAAAGGTCCTGCAAGAATTAAAGCGACCCGTGCAGGTCGAGGCATTCATCAGCTCGCAAGTGCCAGACACCTATGTCCGCACCCGGCTCGATCTGCTCTCGATGCTCCGCGAGTTCGAGGCCCGCTCCGGCGGCAAGGTGCAAGTGCGCGTCAACGAGACCGAGCCGTACAGCGAAAACGCCCAGCGGGCAGAAGAACAGTACGGCATCAAGAGCCAACAGGTCGCTTCCCGCGCCCGCGGCGCCATGAACATTAAAGACATCTTCCTCGGCGTGGCGTTCAGCTCCGGACTGGAGAAGGTGGTTGTGCCGTTCTTCGATCGCGGCGTGCCCGTCGAGTACGAACTGGTCCGCTCCATCGGCACCGTCGCCGGCGAAAAGCGCAAGCGGCTGGGCCTGTTGGTCACCGACGCCAAACTGCAAGGCGACTTCGACATGCAAACCATGTCCCCTGGTCGCAAAGAGCTGATCATCGAGGAGCTGGAAAAGCAGTACGAAGTCACCCCGGTTAGCGCCGATAGCCCCATCACCGAAAAGTACGACGTGGTGCTGGCCGTGCAGCCCTCCTCGCTTGGCGAAGAGCAAATGCAAAACTTCGTGGCGATGGTGCGCTCGGGACAAGCGACGGCGATCTACGAGGACCCATTCCCCTATCTCGATCCCAATGTCCCCGCCACCAGCGCCCCCAAGCGTCCGGCGGGCAATCCCATGATGCAGCAGGCGCCGCCGCAGCCCAAAGGCAACATCGCCCAATTGTGGTCGCTGCTCGGCGTCGATTTTGCCGACACCAACATCGTTTGGCAGCTTTACAATCCGTATCCCAAGATCAGCCAGTTCCCGCAGGAGTTTGTCTTTGTCGACGACGGCAGTTCGCCGCAACCCTTCAATCAGGGCAACGAAATCAGTTCCGACTTGCAGCAATTGCTGTTCTTGTTCCCAGGTTCGATTCGCCAGCAGAACGCCTCCAAGCTCAACTTCACCTGGTTGGTCACCACCGGCGATGCCACCGGCACGGTTCAATTCAGCGAGATCATGATGCCGTCGCTGTTCGGCATGGGAGGCGGACAGCTCAATCCCAATCGGCGTCATCACCGTACCAGCCAGGAGTACGTGCTCGCTGCGTACATCACGGGCAAGCCCGGCCCGGCCGTGGCGCCACCCACGCCGCAGCTTGGGGCCAATTTGCCCATGGCCGACGAAGGCTCGCCCGATAAGCCAGCCGATGCGACGATCGACGCCAAGCTCCAGCCCGCCGCGCCCCCCGATGCCAAAGCCGCCGATACCAAAGCTACTGACGCCAAACCGGCCGAGACACCTGCCGCGGCGCCCAAGGACGATGAGCTCAACGTGGTGCTGGTCTGCGATATCGATGTGCTGTACTCGGCTTTCGTGGCGCTGCGCAACCGCGGCGACGACCCCGAGGCCGAGGTGCGGCTCGATCTCGACAACGTCTCGTTCGTGCTCAACTCGATTGACGCGTTGGCCAAGGAAGATCGCTACCTCGATGTGCGCAAGCGCCGCGAGCGTCACCGCAGCTTGAGCGACCTGGACCAGCGGACCGAAAAGATTCGCGAGCAGTCGGCCGCCCAGCGCGAGAAGTTCGTGCAAGAGTTCGAAAAGGCCCGCGAAGCCGCCCAGGCCGAACTCGACAAGAAAGTCGCCGAAATCCAAAAGCAGACCGAAGGCAACCCGCTGCAAACCTTGCAGCGCGTCGAGATGGTCCGCCGCGCCGAGGAGCAGCGTCTGGAGGCCAAGACGAGCCAACTGCAAAGCAAGCGCGACGCCGCAATTCAAAAGGTCGAAACCGATTTGCATGTCGAAATCGGACGAGTCCAACGCCAGGCCAAGTTTCTGGCGGTCGCGATCCCGCCAATTCTCCCCCTCACCTTCGGCGCCTTTGTCTTTGCCAATCGGCGCCGGAAAGAACGCGAAGGCGTCTCCAAGATGCGACTGCGTTAGTCGTTTCCAAGCCACAATCATCGGTCGCGCCAAGCGCCGGTCATACACTCAAACCATTCGCAAATTTCCAGATAGCGGACTAGTCGCATGAACGAAGCCACAAAAACCGTCGCGTTTGTCGCCCTGGCCTTGGTGGGCCTTGGAGTCGGCGTCGCCTCTCGGCCCCGCGCCGTCGCGCCGGCCACCGATGTAGTCGGCAAGCTGCTCGCTCCCGACTTCACAGACCCCAGCGCCGCTCACAGTCTGGAAATCGTCGACTACAACGCCGACACCGCCGAGCCGAACGTCTTCAAAGTCAAGCAGGTGAACGGCATCTGGTCGCTCCCGTCGCGCTACGACTATCCCGCCGACGCCAAGGACCAACTCGCCGCCGCCGCCACCAGCCTCATCGATCTCAAGATCCTGCAACTTGCCAGCGACAAGCCATCGGATCACGCCCTGTATGGCGTCGTCGATCCGGTCAACGCCGAGTCGGGCGCCGATGGCGTCGGCAAGCATGTCATCCTCAGCGATTCCAGCGGCAAAAAATTGCTCGATGTTGTCATCGGCAAGGAGGCCAAGGGGGATCAAACCGGTCTGCGGTATATCCGCGAAAGCGGCAAGTCCCCCGTTTATCTGGTCAAGGTCGCCACCGACAAGCTCAACACTCGCTTCGACAACTGGATCGAAAAGGACCTGCTCAAGCTCAATGCCTGGGACATCGGCCGGGTTTACATCGACAGCTACTCGGTCGACGAAGTAAACGGCCGCAAGGTTCCTGGCGATGTGCTCGACCTCACCTACAACGACAAGGAAGGCAAGTGGCTCCTGCCCGACCTCAAGGAAGGCGAGGAGCTAGACACCACCAAGCTCAACGAAATGAAGACGGCGCTCGACGACCTGAAAATCGTCGATGTGCGCAAAAAGCCCGCCGGGCTTAGCCGCGACCTGAAGACCGAGGAAGGCATCGCCCTCGACCAGCAAACGGTCGGCTCGCTGGCCAGCAAGGGCTTTTATCTCACGCAAGACGGCGAACTCTGGTCGAACGAAGGCGACGTGATCGTCGGCACCAACGAGGGCGTGCAGTACGTGCTCCGCTTTGGCGAAGTCGCCCTCGGCACCGAAGAAGCCGCCGACGAAGAAAAGAAGCCGGACGACGCCGCCGACGCCACCAAGGCCGAAGCTGCGGGCGATAAGCCCGCTGGAGAAACCAAGGAAAAAGGCGCCAACCGCTACTTGTTCCTCATGGCGCAGTTCGACCCCGATTTGATTCCCAAGCCCGAACTCGATCCGATCCCTGGCGAACCTCAGCCAGCGGCCCCAGCGGAAACTGCGCCGGCCGCTGACACGCCCGCGAGCGATGCGCCTGCCGGAGAAACACCGCCTGCCGCCGAGGCGCCGGCAGCCACCGAGCCATCCACCACCGAGCCGGCCACCGAATCTGCCCCCGCCGAAGCGCCAAAACCCTCGGAAGGCCCCACCCCGGAAGACGAATCGAAAGCCGAACCAGCCGCAGCGGCCGAATCAGAAATCAAGGCCCCGGAAACAACGGCGGAAGCTCCCCCTGCCGCTAACCCCGCCGATCCGGCGCCGGCCGATGCGCCGGCCACCGACGCGCCGCCGGCCGAGGCGGCGCCCGCTGCCGCCGACGCAAAACCCGCCGACGCCAAGCCCAAGACCCCCGAGGAGATCGAGCGGATCAAGGCCGAGAACAAGCGCAAGCAGGACGAGTACGACGCCAAGGTGAAGAAGGGACAGGAGAAGG